>NZ_JBEOVU010000052.1:0-33923 GCF_040295685.1 Streptomyces sp. NPDC002734 | reverse complement strand
GGCCCTTTCTTCATGCGCACCCCGTCGCCAACTCACCCGATCCAGGGCCCTGTTCGATCAAGAGCGAGCGCGCGGACGGAAGGACAACAACTTCTCACCCTCACCGACCCGACCTCCGCCCCCGACATCGCCACCGCGATCGGCCTCGGCCGCTCCACCGCTGCCAAGGCCCTCGCCGCCCTCGAACAGCACGGCCTGGCCGAACGTGTCACCGGCCACTACGTCGGAACGGTCCGCACCCCGGACCTCTGGAAGGCCACCGCCCCGGCCGCCCCCGACCCCTCGGCGGACACCCCGGTCGACATCGAGCAGCCGGAAGCCGTCCCGGCCCCCGATGTCCCGGAGCCGATCACCCCCACCGAGCAGCAGCCGACCCAGCCCACACCCGAGGCACCCGCCCCCGCCCCTGCGGCAGCCGCCCCCGAAACCGCCACGCCCGAGCCCATCCCGACACCCCAAGCCCCGGCACCGGCCGCGCCCGCAGCCCAGGCCCCCACGCCCGTCACCCCTGCCCCCGAACTCCCCGCCCAGCGCACCGCCCCCGCGCTGACCGTCATCCCCGGTGGCGACGGCCAGCGTCTCGCCCCGGGCGCACTCCGCCAGCTGGTCCTCGAACACCTCGCCGCTCACCCGGAGGAGGCGTTCACCTCAACCCGCATCAGCCGCGCGGTCGGCCGCTCCTCCGGCGCCATCGCCAACGCCCTCGTCACCCTCACCCGCCACGGCCTCGCCGAACAGGTCACCGTCCGGCCCATGACGTACCGGATCGCTCAGGAGCAACCTGCCTGATTCCCTTGCGTCACCGGTTGGCCTCTGCCTATGCAGAGGCCAACCGCTCTTGCCTGGATCTCAAGGGAACTCCGGGCGCTCGGAGCAGCCGGGCATGTTACTGCTGATCAATCACGTCGGTAATGCGTGTGCCCGAAACCATGACGGGTTACCACGTCGAATGACATGATGATCAAGCCAAGGTGAATCGAGGGGGCATTATGCGCTTGACAGAAGCGGTGCTTCGGCAACTGCTGGAACAGAACGAGGGCTTTGAGGACGAGACGACCACCCGGCAAAAGAACTTCCAGGAGCGCCGGCAGTACCGGATCACGGGAGGACAGTTGCGCTACCGCGCTACCGGGAAGACCTCGTGGGCAGACAGCCGCTTCGACGACGAGTACGTCGCAACCGATGACCAAGCGCGCCGGTTCTTGCGACCCCGCCTCGACAAGCTGAACACCGACGGACTGTAGCTAACCCCACCGGATATCAAGTCGGACTCGACGCCAAGGGTGGGAATTCCCCGTGTGGCCCGCCCAGGCATGGCGGGCCACACGGCGTTTTGCATCACGGAGAAGCGGTCAGCTGGTGCTGTTTACGGCTTCCCGCGTGATCTCGTGCCACCAAGCCGCGACGCGGCTGTCCATCCAGTACAGCATCTCGGCCTTCCCCGTTGCGCTGTCAGAGCCAGCCTGGATGTTCTCGATGGGCCAGCGCTTTTCGTTGAACAGCTGAGAAGAGATGCGGCTGAGGGCTGCGTGCTCGTTGCGCTGCTGGCGCTCCGGCAGCCCGGAGCGCTTAAGGAGTTCGGTGAAGGTGACCTTCTCTCCGGGGCGCTCAGCGGTGACCTCGAAGAGCGCGCGAACTCCCGGAAGGTGATTGGCCTTCCCCCACAGGAGCTCCACCTGCGCCTTGGTCCAGAGCCCCTGCCGACCGAGATCGATCGACGTGTCGGTGCCCTCGATCTCCGCAAGGAGCCCATCGAGCTTGCCCTTGAGGGATTCGACGTCGGAGAGCGCGGAGACGATTGCAGCCCGCAGGGTTGCACGGTCCATGGGAGTACCTCATTTCGACTTCGTGGACGAACCCGCACGACTGAACATACGACTTCGTCCACGAACCCACAAGACTCGGGTTGGGTTTCCGGCAAGCAACGATCGTGAGTGGCAGTCGAGTTGGCATCCGCTGGTCAGCTCTCGCCGGGCGGCGGTGGAACCGCAGACCGCCTTGGCCCGTGAACGGACGCGGAGAAGCGGAGTCGTGACTCTGGAACGTCTGGGGGCCTGAAGTGTCGTCGCCGTTGCGCGAAGAGGACCTGGTGGAGGTCGACGGGTATCGCTTGGAGCAGAGGCTGGGCGCCGGCGGCATGGGCGTCGTCTCTACCTCGCTGGTCACCAGGCGGGACGGCGGTCGCACTCAAGGTGATCCGACACCATCGAGCCACGGGCAATGTCCCCCGTCGGCCGGCTTCGTGGTCCGCGGTGACGGCCTGTTCGCCGCTCATCCCCAATGGCGTGCTGCACACTCTCGACACGCCCTGCGTCTCGGCAGACCCTCAACAGGGTTGTGCCCCTGTGGGCACAGGTGCGCGCCGCGGGCCGCGATCCCCCGCGTGCCCACCGAGTCAAAGGACAACCAGAACCGTTGCGGGCTCTCGGAACGTGAATGAACATGCCGAGAGTCGGCGAACGAGGAGGGGGCGGGGTGTCCTTCGAGGAGGAGTGGGCGCAGCTGAAGGCTGATGCGCTGGCGAGGCGGGCCGAGGGCGGGATGCGGCTCAACCAGCTGCCGGCGGATTCCGGCGGAGGTGCGCCGGCCGCGTCGGGCGAGGATCTTGTGGCGAAGGCGGACTCGATCAACGGGAATGCCAACGTGTTGGTGGAGATCGCCGGGCTGCTGTACGAGGGCCGTCCGGACGCCGAGTCGGCGACGTTGGCGCGGTTACCGAGGGTGCCTGAGGACGTGGCGAGTCAGGTGGAACGTTTCGCCAGATTCGCGGAGGATCAGTTCCTGGACACCATGGCCTTGTTCGCGGCGCTGTCGACCCGCCTGAGGACGGTCGGTGGGGATTTCGCGACGATCGAGGACGAGGCAGCCCGCCGGTTCCTGGAGGCGGTCCTCGGCGGCGATTACGTCTCTCCGGGGACGCGATGAGTGACGGGCTGAGCTACCGCAAGGATGTCGAGTTCCTGGAGAACTGCAATCCGCCGCTGGTGGAGCGCAACGCGGACGAGTACCAGCGCCTCAAGGCTCTCCTGGTGGCCGTCGCTCCCGCGGCGGAGCGGGCGGAGAAGCACACCGAGTGGCGCAGCGAGGGCAGCGCGCACTACACGGCCCGGCTCACGGAGGGGCGCCGTCTGGTCGACGAGCTCACCGAGGGCTACGGTCATGCCGCGAACGCGTTGCGTCGCTACGCAGAGGCGCTGGCGTTGGCGAAGACGTACTACTCCAACGGGCTGGTGAACGAGCAGGCGCTCGCCGACCTCATCCACACCAAGGGCACCGCGAGCACCCGCACGGCTCAGGAGGCCGAGCCGATGCGGCAGTGGGAGGACATGCGCGCCACCACCGGCGTCATGGACTTCTTCGCGGAGCTGACCATGGACGTCGACGACATCCGTGACGAGGCCAACCGGCTCCACGACGCGGCCGGTGGCGACTTCGACCTGGCGCGGACCGCCGAGAAGGAGGCCCGTGATCTCTGCGTCCACGAGCTCAAGCAGGCGCACGACCTGCTGCCGGACTTCCGGGTGTTCCTCACCGAGCGGGTGGACATCGCCGCCGCCATGCCCGATCTGCGGCGCGAGGCGGCCGAGGCGAGCAGCAACCCGGCGACCCGCTTGCCGGGCAGCGGGCCCAAGCAGGACTACTACCCGGCAGCCGGAGACAAGTTGGTCTCGCCGACGCTCGAGAACATCCGGATGCAGCTCGCCTCACTTCCGGACGCGACGGACAGCTACTGGATACCGCCATCCAGCGACCAGGACAAGACCGAGTGGATCCGCGCCAACAAGGAGATCATCAAGGCCGCGGCGCACAACTCAGGACTGCCGCCGTCGATGGTCGCCGGCATCGCCTGGAAGGAGATCGCCGGCCAGCCTGGTCCTCTCGACGACATCACGGACACCATCCGGGAGCAGGCCGACTCCCCGCTGAGCCCTATCACCCCTGCGAACCTGCCGTCGCGCCTCGGCGGTGACCCCGACGAGACGTCGTTCGGACCGATCGCCATCCAGGTACGGCGTGGTGCCGAGGTGCTCGGGTACGACCCGGAGAACCTCACCGACCAGCAACGGTCCATCATCGAGGACGCTCTCCAGGACCCGGGCCAGAACATCTTCATCGCCTCTGAGTACCTGGCCCAGCTGAAGGCGGAGAGCGACTTCGCCGACGTCCCCCCGGAGGAGATGACGCTGGAGCAGCAGCAGGAGCTCGCCGCCCGGTACAACGGCGGGCCCTACTGGGAGAACGACAAGGCACAGGGGTATGGCCGCGACTTCGCCAAGCACCTAGACGACGCAAGGAACGCGATCCGCTGATGGACTCCTCGAACCCCTCGAATACCGGTGGCGCACAGCACGCCGCCGGGCATGCCCACCACTCGTTGGACGACCGCCCCTGGCATCCCGACGACGACCGGCCTCTGCTCCGCGTCGTTTTCGCCGTCCCGGTGGTGCTGCTGACCCTGGCGGCGGCATTCTTCCTCTGGCTGGCCGTCGTCACCCACCCGGACAGCGAATGGGACGAGGCCGCGTACGGCGGAATCGAGCTGGGCTGCGCCCTCACCCTCGTCTCGGCGAGTGCGGTGGGGGCGCTGTGGCTGGTGCCCGCGGTGCGGAAGGTGATGCGGTGGCCGTGGGCGCTGCCGGCGGCGTTGCTCGGTGCAGCGGCCGTGGTCCGGTGGGTGTCCAGCGGGGCGTAGCCGTCGCCCCGCTGGACACCCACTCCGTTTCACCTGCCTCCGCACCCCGCGTGTCCGCAGCCGCCGCAGAATCCGCCGGAGTTGCACGGGCACGGGCAGCCGGAGACGGTCCGCCTGCGGGGCCTTGGGGTCGGGTACGGCAGCCAGGAGTGTTCCGTGGCTGCCCGGAGGATGCGGAGGCGGTCGTCGCGCGGGAGTTGGTCGAGGGGGGGCGATGGCCTGGAGTGGGTCGTCCTGGTCCGGGTCGGGGAGGTCGGCACAGGCCAGGACATGGCGGGCGGCTTCGCGAGCGTTGGCGTGGCGGGCGTCCGGTTCGATGGGGCTTCCGATGTCCTGGCAGTCAGCCACGCTGGTGAGGAGTTCGGCGAGGGTCTGCCCGTGGGTGGCGGGGTCGGTGCTCAGGTTCCAGGTGGCGATAAGGAGGAGGCCGTACGTCATCTGCCAGTCGGGACGCCGGTTCGTGCTGGTCATGGGAGGTCCTGCCTTTCGGTTGGTCGGTCGGAGGAGGCGGGGACCAGGTGGGCGGCCCCCGCCCTTGTAGGGGTTGAGGGAGTCAGCGGATGCCGCCGTGGCGGCAGTCGGTGGTGTGGCCGGCGTCCTCCTGGAAGGTTTCGGGGAGGCTGTCGGGGCGGTCGGTGTCGCGGGTGGTGAGCGGGGCCCGGGCGAGGTAGATGCCGAGGTCGGCGAGGTGGCGGATGTCCGCGAGGGGGACTTCGCCGCCGCATTCCGGGCAGGGGCCGAGGAGCTCGAACGGCTCGTCGTCGTAGAGCGGGTTGCGGGCGAAGAAGGTGTAGGTCTCGCCGCTGGCCGAGCACTTCACGGTGGCGGTGATCGGTTCGCCGGGGAAGATGCGGCGGCGGATGCCGTCCGGCTGGGTTTCGATCCGGTCGAGGCCGATGCCGAGAGCGGCGGCGAGACGGAGTCGCGTGCGGGCGTGGTCCGCGCCCCGGTAGGTGCCGTACGGGCTTTGCTCGGGTGCCAGGCGAAGGTAGGCGGCTGCGGCGTGAGCGCGGTCGGAGAGGGGCGTCTGGGGGGTCTGGGAGTTCATCGGTCCTGTCCTTTCAGGTGGTTGGGGTAGTCGGCCGGGGCCGCCCCGTCGGCGCGGGGCGGCCCCGGGTCGGTCAGGTGGCTGCGAGGGCGGCGGTGGCGGCCTTGCCGATGGCGGCGGCTGCCTGGGCCGGGTCGGTGAGTTCGAGGAAGGTGCTGCCGGGCAGCGGGCGGGAGCCTTCTGCGAAAGCGAGCCACAGGACCGCGCATCCGGCGGCGCGCAGGGCGGTGATCCGCTCGGCTGCGGCCTTGGCGTCGGAAAGTCCGTACCTGCCGTCGGAGGCGATCACGAGGAGGCGGCCCGCGCCGGGGGTCGTCAGGCCGAGTCCGGCGGTGAGGGCGTCGATCGCCTCGGCGAGGTTGTGGCCGACGTCGTTGGCGTCGAAGCGGGTCACGCGGTCCGGGGTCCGGCCGGGAGCAGTGATCGCGGTGAGGGTCCGGGCGAAGGCGACCGTGGCGGTGCGGGAGTCGGGGTCGGTGAGGGCTGCGGCCTTGGCGACGATCCAGGCGGCCGAGGCGATCGGTCCAGTGGCGTCGTCCATCGAGGCGGAGACGTCCACGGCGATCCCGACCCGCAGAGGCGGGATCGGTCCCTGTCGGCGCTCGGTGCGGATCCAGGGCTGGGCGGTGGGCACGGCACCGGCGGCGCGCTGGGCGTCGCGGGCGAGGGCCCCGCGCATGCTGAGGCGTCCGGGCGGCGCGGCGGAGGCGGTGACCGTGACGGTGCGCTCGCGGCAGGCGGCTGCGCGCAGGGCGCGGGCGAGTCGTCCGGCGGCGGACTTCTCGTCAGACGTGGGCTGACGGGTGCCGATGACAGGGCTGAGGCCGGAGCCCTGGGTCTTGCCCTTCGCGGTCTCGGGGCGGAACACCTTCTCGGCGGTTTCGGCGGCCTGCTGGGCGCGGGCCGCTTGCTGGGCCTTCTCGCGCTTGCGGGCGCGGGTGGCCCTGTCGGCCGCGTTGTTGACGTCGACCGTGCTGGTCACTTCCGCGATGGCGGCGGTGAGTTCGCTGGGCTCCTCGGACTGGCCCTGCTGCGGGAACGGGGGCGGGAACTCGGGCTCCGTGGCGAGGAGGTCGCACCAGGCCTTGGCGTGGGCGAGCATGCTCTGCTCGTCCACGTCGCCGGTGGCATGGGCGGCCTGCCAGATGGTGGCCAGGTTGGCGAGGAGGTCGGGGCCGAGGATCGTCGTGACGGCGGTTTCGAGGGGTTCGGTTTCCTCAGGGGTGAGGATTCCGGCGTCACGGCGGGCGAGGATCAGTCCGGCAGCGGTGGCTGCCTGCCACTTGTCGTCGGCTGCCCCGGCGGTAATGTCCTCCATGATGAGCCCGGTGACCACGGCCCGGAGCCAGGGCAGGTCCTGGGGGCGGCGGCCGAGGTGGGCCTTCTCGATGCGGGACTCCTCCAGGATTTCGGCAGCAGTGCCCTGGGCCGTTCCTCGCAGGGCTTCCGGGGTGTTCCACTTGCTGTGGGCGGCGTGCGCAGCCTCGTGGGTGAGCGCTCCCCAGACGACCGGGTGGTCCTCCTCGTCACCCGGCTTGGCCAGGCTGACGGTCGCGGGGTGAACGGGGCCGAACAACCGGCCGTCCACCTCGACCTGTGCGAGGGCGGGGAAGAAGGCGGCCGGTGCGCCGGTGACGGTGCCCGGCTTGCACGTGACGATCAGGTCGTCGCGTCCGGCGAGCTCGGGGAGGCGGGCGGCCATCTCCGCGCCAATCCGCATCCAGTGCAGGTCGCGGGGGCCGATCGGGGGTTCGTAGGCGGGGCCGCCGTCGTCCTCCCACTGGGCGAGGGCACCGGGGGCGTACGCGTTCGGGGGTTCCGGCATGAAATGGGCAGGCATGGTCTGTCCTTCCGTGTGGCTTGGGGCTTGGGGGTTGGTGGCCCTGTGCGCCGTGTCCGGCCCGGCCCCGGCGTCCGCCGGGGCCGGGCGGCGGGTCAGAGTTGGCGGCCGAGGGAGAGGGCGGTGACCGGGCGGCCGGTGGCCTTTCCGACGACTTCCGCGACCGTGTCGCGGTCCTCCAGCGGTGCGATGCCGACGAGGTTGGAGAAGGCGGCGTCCGCGCCGAGTACGTCCGCGATCTTTTGGAAGGCGATGAGTTCGCGAAGCTGCGGAGCCCAGCCGATCTCGCCTGCCTTCTGAAGGGTGGCGAGGTTGCGGGCGATACGGACTGCGGTCGGGTTGATCTTCAGTGAGGCGGCGAGGTCGTAGTCGGAACCCACCTGGACCTGCACGCTGAAGCGGCTGGCCAGCGCCTCGGTCAACACGGCCCCGTGGACACCGGGGTTGTGTCCGGCGATCACATAGAACCCGTCGGCGGCGGTGATGGTCTCGCCCTTGTGCGCCTTGACCTGGATCTGACGGCGGCCGTCCATGGCCGGGTAGAGGGCGGCCAGCACCTTCGGTGAGATGAGGGTGGCGTCGTCGAGGAGGAGGGCGCGGCCCTCCTCCATGGCGGTGACGAGCGGTCCGTAGACGAACTCGTAGCCGCCCTTCTCATTCTGGGTGTACTCGCCGATGAGGTCGCCGACGGTCGTATCTCCGTCGCCCGCGACGGTGATCAGGTCGGGGAAGGCGGCCTCGATGAGCGAGGTCTTGCCCGTGCCGGGCGGCCCGTACAGGAGGACCGGGACCTGAGCGTCCCGCAGCCGCCGGAGCGCCTCGATGTCCGGCAGATCGGCGAGGGCGCGCGGGTGGTACTGCTGGCCGTTCGGGCGGAGGATCGGCTGCGGCCCGGTCTGCAGGTTCTGCGCGGTCCGGGCCGGGGCGGCCGGGGCGGAGCGGCGTGCCACCCTCACCGGGGACGGCGCGGCGGCCGGGGCGGGAACGGTGGCGACCCGCTGGGCGGCGTTCGATGTGGCGGCGTTCGCCTGGTACGTGCGGGGGTTGGTGCCCCGCCGCACCGCCTCGCCCCGGCGCAGCAGGGTCTCGCACGCATTGCCGATCGCACCCCCGGAGTTGCCCAGCAGCTTCGCGAGGTCGGTGACGGTGAAGGACCGCTGAGGGTTCGCCGCGAGGACGTGGGCGATCGCCGCCCGCAGCTCCCCGGGGCGTGCCTTCCGGCCGAGGGGCGCGGCGGCGGCGTACGAGGTGGGGGGTGTAGCCATGGCGCGTGCCTTTCTTTTGGCGAGAATCCGGATTCACCGGGCTGGATAGTCGCCCGTTTTTGGGCGCACTTCTCCCGTACACGGAATTCGGATTTCCTTCGGATTCGCTTCCCGGTCCGCCCGGGAACAATCCAAATGTATCTCGATGAATCGAGTTCCAGGGCCGAAAAATAGGCTTGATATTGCTGGAATGCTCGTGAATTCACGACGGAAATGGAGGGGAATTCAATCCGGCACGACAGAAAGCGTCGTACTCCCCGCCGACAACGACAGGCGCACGCCGGGCCGCCGCCAGGCCGCCGCCAGGCCGCCGCCAGGCCGCCGCCAGGCCGCCGCCAGGCCGCCGCCAGGCCGCCGCCAGGCCGCCGCCAGGCCGCCGCCGGTGCCTGCTGGCAAGCCAGCGGCCCCGGCTCGGCTGGCGTGCGGGAGGCCGGCAAGAGAAGAAGGAAAGGAGGAAGGGAGAGGGAGAACTGGCGGATGGACGACGGGATACGTCGGTGGGCACCAGGACGTGAGGGGCAGCTGGCGGGCGGGCCGGCTGTTGGTAGATCGGGGTGCTTCGCTGAACCGACATACAGTCGGCCCCGCTCGCGGGTGGCTCGTATGCCAGCTGACCTGGGATAACGCGTGCGCGAGGGGCGTCGTATCCAAGGACGCCTCCCGAAACGTCTACGGAAACGAGCACCGAAACGAGCACCGAAACGCCATCGTCGGTCGAGCCAGGTTCGAGTGGCTCGACCGACGTCCGAGGAGTGCTCCTCCTCGACCTCCTCAGCGCCTGGCACCCACCGAGGATCGCGGCGCGACCAGGGCCTTCGTGGCCTGGTCCGGTTCCATGTCGAGGTCGGCGAGGGCGCGGTGGAGGCGGGCGAAGGTGTGTTGGGCGGCGTCTTGGCGGCCGGCGCCTTGGTAGAGGCGGATGGTGTGCTGGGCGAGGCGTTCGCGCTCCGGGTGGAGGGCGCAGAGGTGATCCAGGAGCGGCAGCAGCGTGTCCCGGTCGGCCGTTGGCGCGCCAGCGCGCTCGACATGCCGGGCCAGGCGGATGGCCGCGTCGATGGCTCGGGCGGCGAGGTCCTCGCGGACCGGGGTGACCCAGAGGTAGTCGCTGCCGTGGGCGAACGGAGCGCTGTAGTGGCGGAGCGCCTGGACCGCGTCATCGAGGAGGAGTTCGCCGGAGGAGAAGGATTTCTTCAGGCCTTCTGTGAAATCGGCGAGGTCTGTTTCGATGAGGTCCGGGTGGAGCCGGTGGAGATCTCCTTGGAGGAGGATGAATTCCTGCTCCGCGATGCCCGTAGCCCCGCGCAGTGCGCGACGTACGGCGCGGCGGAGGTTTTTCAGTGAGTTCTGTTCGCTGCCGCGCGCGAGGCTGAGTTTGTCGGAGATGTCTTGGGTCACGAGGCCCTTCGGATGCGCTGCGAGGAGGGCGAGGAATTCGTGGACCTCGCTGCGCAGCTTCGCGCCGAAGGGGGTATCGCTGCCGCGGGCGTAGAGGGTGACCGGGCCGAGGACGTGGACGCGTACCGGCTTCTTCTGGGCGGAGCGGGGCTGCGCCCTGACGAGGGCTGCTGCAGGGGTGGCTTCGCGTACGGATCGTGGTTCCGGGACCTCGGCCCTGGCGTCTTCGTCGGGTTCCTCGTCGATGTCTGGAGCGGGTTCCTGCACCGGAAGAGGAACGGGCGCCGGCCGTCCGGAGGGGGCAGGGAGGCGCGGGTGGTAGCCGTGGGCGGTGAGCAGGACGTCGAGGACCTCGCGGCCTCCGGCCGGGGTGAGCGGATACAGGCTCAGGGGGTCCGCAATCTGACGGCCCTGCGGGTCGGTGCGCGCGGTGGTCCCGTCGGCAGCGACGGTCCAGCAGGCGGTTCCGGGCAGGGGGTTGCCGACGGCGACGAGGACCAGGCGGCGGGGGTGGACGCGGGCTGCCAGGGCCTGGAGTTGGCCGGTGTGGGCCGGGTCCGGGGTGACGACGAGGACGAGCGGGCCCGAGGCAGGTGACGCATCCGGGGTGCCGAGGTCGGCTTCGTCATCGGTGCGGGCCCTGCTGATGAGGTGCTGCTCCGCTGCCTGGATCGCGTCGGCGAGGGTGGGCGTCTGAGTGAGCGCCGAGAAGCGGCTCGGGAGTCCGGGGACGAGCTCGGCGGCGAGGTCGGCGGGAACGACGGCGGTGGTCGTCGGTCTCTTCGGACGCTGACGTTCTGCGGCTGTGAGGATGCCGAGGAGGAGGCCTCGGGCGGCGGCCCCGGCGCCTGGCCCTGTCCAGGTGCAGCCTCCTGGGACGGCCAGGGCGTCGAGGGCGACTTCGCCTCCGTCACCACGGCCGATGGTGACGACGCCCTCGGGACGTGGCCGCTGCGGGGTGGGCTCGCGGGTGATCAGGGCTTCGGCGGCGAGCTCTTGCGGTGCGGAGGGGCGGGTGGCGTCGTGGGCTGCTCGTGCCGCCTTGTCAACGAGCGGGCTCAGCGGCGGGGTCTCGTGGGTCTCGTCCGCATCGCGGCGGCGGTTGTGGTGGGCGTACCAGTAGCGGCGTGCGGCCAGCAGACCGGCGGCCGCGGTGATGCCGATCAGTCCCGCCGGGCCGAGGCCGATGCTGACCGGCGCGGTGTCCTTCGCGTTGGCCACCACGTCCGGCTTGGGGTTCTCGGCGGGGCCGTGGGCCGTCCGGTGTTCCGGTGCCGCCTCCTTGGGCCTCGGCGGATGAGGGTCGTTGGGTTCCTCGGGGGTCTGCTGTGACTGGCGCGGAAGGGCTTCCGCCGGGCGCTCGGCAGGTGCGGGCGGGGTCGGCGTCCGAACCGCTGCTGCTACGGGGAGTGTTAGCCGCCAGCCCGGGTGGAGGAGGTCGGGGTCCGTGAGCCGGCGTCCGTCGGCTTGGAGGCGGTTCTTGTTAAGGGCGTAGATCCGGGGCCACTTGAGCGGGTCGCCGAGGTGGGCGTGGGCGATGTCCCAGAGGGTGTCGTCCTGCACGACCGTGTACTCGAACCACTGGCCCGCGTCCGTGTCCGCCCGGAGCGCCTCCGCCGCAGGCTGGTCTGTGCCGCCGGTAGAGGGCGTCGGCGTCTCTTCGGCAGCGGCCACCTGCAGCGGAGCCGTAGCTGCCACCAGCCGCAGGCTGTGCAGGTCGGCGGCGGGAACGGCTGCCGTCGCGGAGGCCTGTGGCGGTCGCAGCACGGTGAGCAGGGCGATCACGAGGGTGCCGACGCACAGCGCCACGAGGGCGCGGTGCCGAGGGAGGCCGGCCAGGTGCTGATGGTGCAGGCGTCGGTCGCGAAGCAGTTGAGGGACGTGTGTGGTGTACCAGGCGGCTTCGCGGGCGAGGGAGATGAGGAACGCCGCCCAGCACGCCCAGGCGAAGAGGCCGAGGAGTTCGATGACCATCGGGTCGGTGACCGGTTGGGCGAGGCGGTCGATGAAGTCCTGCCAGGAGGTGGCGGGTTCCGGCCAGGGCACGCCGAGCAGCCGCCACAGGAGGGTGGGCATACCGACGAGGACGGCGAGCGTCACCGTGCCGGTGGCGGCCGCTGTGGCGGCGGCCTTCAGGCGGCTGCCGAGGTGACGCGAAGTGGGCGATGAGGGGGGCATGGTGGTTCTTCCTCGGCCGCTCCTCGGGAGCCGCCGCGTTGTCAGGGCGTGACGCGTTCGGCCTGCGCGGTGGCGGTCGCGGTGAGGGTGAAGGTGTGGACGCCGACGAGCCGGAGGATCTGCGCCTTCCGCTGGTGGGTGACCCGCACGGTGACCGTGTTGCCTCGTACGGTCGCGCTGCCAGTGTCACCGGCGGACGTCACGTAGGTGCGGGCGGCGGCTGCGGCTCGGGAGGGGCGGAGGCGGATGTCGTGGGCGCCTCGGAGGCGGGCGAGGTCGAGTTCCTGGGCTCCGCTTCGGGCGGCTTCCTGCGCGACGTCGAGGGCGTGGGTCTTGCCGGCGAGGGCGAGGCCGCCGTCGACGACGAGTCCGGCGAAGAGCCAGAGGGCGAGGACCGTGCCGACGGCGAAGGCGGTGACCTGGCCTCGGTCACCTTCCAGCCGCCGCGCACGGCCTCGCAGCGCAGTTGGTCGTTTCACGGGGCGCTCCGGTACTGGTCGACGGGCGAATGCGCGCTGCCGGTCACGGTGACGCTGCCCGGCAAGCCGAGGCCTGTGAGGTCCCCCAGGTCCGCCGTGCAGGACACAGTGGCCATGGCGGCCGTGCCTGGGGTGAGGTCGCCGCTCACCGTCACCTGGGGCCTGGTGCAGGAGCGGGAAGCGCCGTCCAGCGCGGCGCGTGCCGTGCGGCGGGCGTCCGCCCGGGCGGTGCCGGCGGTGCGGGCGAGGGAGGCGGCCCGGGCAGCCTGGTGCGCGGCGTCGGTGACGATGAGGCGGGCATCCGCCAGTCGTCCGAGGGCGACGACGACCAGCAGGACGCCGATCAACAAGGGGGTGAGCAGAACGTGTTCGAGTGCCGCCGATCCCCGGTCGTCGGCGCAAGTCCGAGCCCCGGTCGCTCCGGTCGCTCCGGCCCGGTGTCGCGGGCGGGTCATGGTGTGCCTCCGTCGGGGGTGGTGAGGCGCTCGACCGCTCCGGACGCCGTGCCGCTGACCTTGAGGCGCAGGCCGGGGACGACGGACATGACGTTTCCGCGGACGGTCACGGTGGCCTGTTCTCGGGAGCGGTGGGCGGTGACGGCGGGTGCGGTGAGAACGCGGCTGCCGAGCTGGGCGAGGCTACGGCGGGCCTGACTCTGCCCGGCGGCGGCCGTGGCGTCCTTCGTCCGGGCGGCCGCGAGTCCGCGTTCGGCGGCGTACTGGGCGATGTGCCGGCCGTGCCAGGCAAGGGCGAACTGGATGGTCAGCAGCATCATGAGGAGCACCGCGGGGACCACCAGGACCAGCTGGGTCGTGGCGGCCCCCCGATCGTCGGCCTGGAGGCGCTGAGCAAGATTCGGCATGCGGGTGAGGTCAGCCGAGGTCGATGCCGTTGGCCTTGGCGGTGACCTTGGCGACGATGATGCCGACCACCGCGATGGCGAGGATCGCGAGCAGCGCGGTGACGATGACGGTCTCGGTGGTGTAGCCGCCGTCGCCGCGCGGGTTGTCCCGCAGGTGGGCGAGGCGGTCGCGGGCGGTCGTGCGCAGCTTGGCCAGGGTGTGGCGCATGGTCGGTCTTCTCCCGTGTGGAGGCTGTACGTCGGACGAGGTCAGGTGGCGTTCAGGACATGGGCGATAGCCGGGTAGCCGATGAGGAGGAGGAAGGCCGCGAACAAAATGACCATGGGCAGGGACATCTGCTCGGTGGCGGCCTGGGCGGCTCCGTCGGCCTCGGAGATGCGGCGGCGGCGCATGGCGCGGGCCTTGGCAGCGAGCGATCCGCGGATCTTCGCGCCTTCGGTTCCGGCGAGGTCGAGGGTGGCGGCGAGTTCGGTGAGGTCGTTGACGGCCAGCTGGCGTCCGAGCGTGCCGAGGTGGGACCACGGGCTGGTGCGGGTCAGTTCGGCGACGTGCAGGGCGTGGGCAAGTTTCCCCGCCGCCCAGCCCGTGGGCGCGCGAACGGCCTGGGTGAGGGCCTGGTGAACTCCGGCTCCGCCGGCGAGGGCGATGACGGTGAGGTCCAGGACCAGGCTGAGGACGTGCCGCATCTCCCGGCGCCGCTCCTCGGCCTGCTTGCGGACCGTGAGGTCGGGGACGAAGAACAGCAGGACGGCCAGCGCGAGCGAGCCGCTCAGCGGCACCCACCACCCCGGATCCGTGCCGAGGCCCACGCGGACCAGCGTGGTGACGAGCCACGGCACGACCAGTCCGGCCAGGGCGCACGTCGCCTTGCCGGCGAGGTGCCGCTCGACGTCCTGTCCGCAGACGGCCAGGTCCGCCTGAAGCCCCGGCGTGGGCAGGCCCAGCAGCCGCATGAGGGGGACGAAGCGACGGCCGAGGCGAGTCGCCCACTCCTCGTCCGCCCCGCTCTCCCGCTGCCCGGCCGCGGATGCGACGGGAGCCGGTGCGTCGAGGGCAGCCAGGACGTCGGCGAGGGCGGGGCGCGGTGGCCGCAACCCGTAAACCAGGGCGGTCAGCCCGGTGCCGAACAACGCTCCGAGGAGCAGAACGGCCGTCATCGCGTACCTCCCGCTTCAACGGTCGTGGCGGTGCTGACGAGGCGGCCGGGCTCGGCGATGCGGCCGATCGAGGTCAGCCAGCCAAAAGCCACTGCGAAAAGCGCCCCGATCACGGCGAGCACGCCCTGCCCGGCTGCGGTGTCGAACGGCTGCAGGTAGGAGCGGTTGAAGACGACCAGGCCGACCGTTATCCCCAGGGTGACCATGACCGTCACCCGGACCCCGGTACGGACGCTGGCCCGGCCGGCGTCGATGCGCTGCCGCATGGCCACCTGCTCGCGCACCGACTCCGCCAGCTCACCCAGCAGCGCCCCGAGTTGGCGAGCCTGCTGCTCCGCCGCCGTCAGCAGCGCGGCAACGACGACGTCGGCCAGCGGGTCGTCCACGGCCTCGGCGAAGGCGCGCAGCGCCGACGGCAGCGGCCGTCCGGCGCGTACCTCGGTGGCGAGGGCCCGCAGTTCCGTCTCGAGTGGGGCCGGGGCGATGTCGGCGGTGGCGAGCACCGCCTGCTCCAGCCCGGCGGCGGAGGAGAGCGTGTCGCGGAGCATCTCTGTCCACGTCGCCAGCGCCTCCATCTGCTCCGTGCGGCGGGCGGCCTGCCGGTCCGGCCCGAGCAGACCGGGGAGGGTGAGCAGCGCCGCCGTCGTGAGCAGCGCGCCCACCGGCCACCCGGTCAACGCGCCCGCGACCACCCCGCACGTGGCCGCCACGGTGACCCGTCGCCGCGTCCAGTCCTGCGGAACGCGCTGCCGCAACCGCTGCAGCAGGCCCGTGCTGCCCGCCCCGCTCTGCGGGTCGTCCGGCCGCTTCCGCAGTCCGTGGACCACCGCGATGAGCCCCGCCCCGAACGCCGCTCCCAGCAGCGTGGTGACGGCCGTGAGCACGCCACCGTCGAACTCGACGCCCATCAGACACCCCACAGCGGCGCGCCGAGAACCTGCGGGTCCATCCCGACGGCCATGAGGCCCTGCAGCGTCTCCGCCCGTAGCGGCGCGCCCGGCTCAGGCCGGCCGCCCGGACCGGGCCTGAAGATCTCGTTGGAGACGATCTGGCTGCCGTCCGCGTCGATGACCTCGCGGACCGAGTCGACGACGCGGCGGCGCTGGGCGTCCCAGCCGAGGTGGACGACGAAGTGCACGGCCGAGGCCACGAGCAGGTTGGTCGCCTCCATCGACAGCCGCTCCGGCGCCTGCGCAGCGTAGGTGGCGAGCTTGGTGAACACTCCGCGCGAGGTGGAGGCGTGGATCGTGGAAAGTGAGCCGTCGTTGCCCTGCGACATGGCGTTGCACATCGGGATGACCTCGGCCCCGCGGATCTCGCCGACGATCACCCGGTCCGGCGACATGCGCAGCCCCCAGCGCACCAGCTCCGCCTGGTCGATGCCGCCCTGACCCTCCAGGTTCGGTTCTCGGGCCTGCAGTGCGACCACGTTGGGGTGTGCGGCACGGTCGATGTCGAGGCCGAGCTCGAAGGTGTCCTCGATGGTGACCAGGCGCTCTGTCGGCGGGATCTCGCTGGCGAAGGCGCGGAGCACGGTGGTCTTGCCGACGTTGGTACCGCCGCCGATCACGATGTTCTTCCGGGCCCGCACCAGGGCGGACAGGAAGGATGCCATGTTCTGGTCGCAGACGCCGAGCCGGACGAGTTCGGCCATCGAGGCGGCAAGGAAGCGGTGCCGGCGGATGGTGAGCGAGACCCGCCCGGTGACCGCTATGACGGCGAAGAGGCGGGAGCCGTCCGGCATCCGCAGGTTCAGCCGCGGCATGCCCCGGTCGAAGCGCCGCTCCTCCCCGTCGACGTTGGCCGC
This sequence comes from Streptomyces sp. NPDC002734, assembly GCF_040295685.1. Lineage (NCBI taxonomy): Bacteria > Bacillati > Actinomycetota > Actinomycetes > Kitasatosporales > Streptomycetaceae > Streptomyces > Streptomyces sp. NPDC002734. The sequence continues at coordinate 17,198 of NZ_JBEOVU010000052.1, read as the reverse complement.
GAGCCCGCGGACGAGTTCGACGAGTTCCGTGTCGGATCCCGCCACCGGCGGACGCTGCTGCCACTGGCCCGTGGTGTCCTTGACCCACACGTTGTCGCAGCCATTGATGCAGATGTTTTCCAGGCTGGTGTCGGCGAGCAGCCGCTCCAGGCCGCCGGTGCCGAAGAGGGCGTCCTCGACGGACTGGGCGATCCGCTGCTCCGCCGAGGCGTCGAGGGCCTGGCCGCCGGTCGTCACGGTCGCCCGCCACTGGGCGGCGATTTCCTCGCCCAGCAGCCGTCGCACCGTCGTGCGCCGGGCCGACTCGTCCTCGGGCGGCAGGCCGGCGGCCTCCCGTTCGCTGGCGTAGGCGGCCAGCCTGCCGACCACCCGCTGCCGGACCTGCTCCGCCAGCTCCCGTTCGTACGCCTCGGGCCGCCCGACCGGGTCGGTCGTGGCGCCCACGAAGGCTTGCTGCATCGTCATGCCGTCTTCCTCTCCGCGAGCGCCGACCGGAGCTGGCCGGACAGGTCGGTCGGCCGCTCATCGCCGCCGGGGGTGACCGCGGCGATCCGGCGTGCCAGCTCCAGGGACGCGGCCACCAGCGGCGGAGTGCGGAAGCGGCTGGGCGCGGGTACGGCGCGGCGGGCGGCGAACGCGGCGACGGTCTTCGGATCCCACGGCAGGAACCAGACGCGCTCGACGTCCAGGGCCTGCGCGATCTCCTGCCCCGAGTACGGGCACGGCCCCACCACGACGAGCGTCGCCCAGGAGGACGCGGCCCGGGAGGCGAGCAGGTGGGCACGGACGTGGGTCAGTGCCTCGGCGGTTCCGCTCGTCACCAGGAGGATGTGGTCCGCCGCGGCGAGCAGCTCGTCGCTGTGCTCATCGAGCCGTCCAAGGTCCAGGAGGGCTGTCCCCCAGTCCTCATCTCCGCCGACCAGGACGGCCCGACCTTGCTCGGTGGCCAGCACCCGGACGGCCTCGCGACACGCCGGCCGCCCGGCCGGGGCGACAACGGCCCGCACCCCGCAGGGCAGTTCGGCCACCGCTCCCAGCAGCGAGCCCGGGTGTGGCTGCCTGGCGGTTGCGGCGACGTCCAGCAGGCCTGGGCTATGCGGGACACCGCACCGCGTGGCCAGATCACCGCCCCACACGTTGGCTTCGACGACGACCGGGCGGCCGTCACTCGCGACGTGCGGCCAGCAGCTGGCCAGCGCCAGCGCGGCCGTGGTCACGCCGGGCGCGCCCGTCAGCGAGCCCAAGGCGATCAGTCGCCTCACAGGGCCTCACGCCCCTTCGCCGAGATGACGACGATCCGCGGGTGTTCCATCGCGGCGGCTCGGCGAGCGGCGCTCGTCTCCACCAGGACGGTGATCACCCGGACGCCGCCCGTGGACTCCGGCGCCTGCACACCGGTCACCGTGCCGAGCACCGGTGCCGGACCTCCCGGCTCAGCGTCCTCCGCGTCAGCGCCGTCGGCTGCCGGGGCGGTCGTGCCGCCCGGACCGGCAACGATCGCCACCCGCTTGCCCCGGGTCAGGTCAGGAGGGGATCCTCCTGCCTCCACCGCGAGCGGTACCTGGGACCACCCCACCGGCGGGAAGTCGGCCTGCTCCCCCACCTGCCGCTCCGAAAGCAGGGAGCCGGCCACCAGCGGAACCCGTGCCTGCCTGCCCAGCACGCTCGCCAAGTCGGCCACGGGGACGACACTCGCTTCCGCCGCCACCTTCGCGACCCGCAGATCGCGAGCGGTCAGCTCCTGCCCGGCCGGCACGTCCCGCGCCATCACGAGCACTTCGGTCCGGCCGCTCAGGTCGGTCGCGATGGCCGTGAAGCCAACCGCCGAGACCAGCACCGTCCCCACCCCGGCCCACACCCAACCCGGCCGTCGACGGCCTCGGACCCCTGACGTGGGTGGCCGGGCGTCGGCTCCGACGCGACGGCCTCGCGCACCGGGCACGGCCATGGCCCCGGCCTCCGTCCGGCTCTCGGCCGGTGAACGCATGGAAGAACTCACAACTCACCCCGCTAAAGAAGAAGTTGTTCAAGCGCGAAACGCACACCGATCCGCGCAATCGAGGAGGATCCAGACGGGCGTCATCGCGCCACGACGGCCTGCACCTCGTCCACCAACACGTGTCGTTCGGTCGTCGACGACAAGCCGTGTCCCGTCCCGCTCTGCCCGCCGCCGGACCACTCCACGTCCCACAGGACCGTGACCGTGACGCGGTACTTGCCACCCGGCTCGGCCAACGAGGCCCGGCGATAGACATGGCCGCAGTCCGGGGACTCGGCGTCCGCGCGGAAGCGCGACGAGTAAGGCGTTCCCGGCCCGTCGCAGGTGACAGTGGTTCCATCGCCCATCGACCACACGGCTCGACGGGGCCGTGCGGTGGCGGTGACCGACACCCCGGGCACCGAGACCGTCTCCGTGACGGGCCCCCAGCTCGCCTCCGGCATCCACATCCAGGTCGGCACGTGCACCACCTGGGCGAAGTCCTCGTCCGGGTTCATGCGGATGACCGGTACGGGAAGCTTCAGCCGCGCGACCGCCTGCTGCGCCAACTCGGCAGGAGACACCTGAGGGACCTCGGGTTCGGCGTCCGGCCGCTTCTTCCCATTGCGCTCCGGCAGGATCGGCACGTACGTCTTCCCGAACCTTCCGGTGGACTTGAACCGCACCACGAAGGGCCGAGCGGCACCTCCCGACTTGGTGACAGGCGCGTGAACCGCTCCACCACTGCGTGTCGGCGTGCCATGCCCACCACTCCGGCTCGGTCCCTGTCTTCCCGGCCCCCGGGATGCCCGGAGGTCGCATCCGCCGCTCCCACAGCGCACACCGGCACTTCCCCCGAACCCTGAGTCGGCGACGGCCCCGGGCGCCGCCAACATGTTCGCGCCGACGGCCGCGACACTGACGGCGACGGCAGCGGCCAGAAGAGTCGAGCGAGGGTGCTCGCCTCGCCTCACGCGATGCACGTGCCCACCTCGTGGATGTACAGGGACTCCACGAGCCAACGGTCACCGTGCTTGCGGACCGTCGCGTCGATCAGATGGTGGCCACCAGGGACGTCGTCCTCGAGCTGCCCGTCGCTCTTCCTGTACATGAGCCAGTTGGTCGAGTCCGAACAGTCGCTGATCACCACCTTGTCGGCGGAGGTGCTCTTCACCTCGGGCGCGAAGGTGGGCCGCCCGCGCGCGACCACCCCGTCCTTCTGGTACCCCCGCATCATGTGCAGGAGCAGCTGGTAGGCGCCGTCCGTGGCGTGGTCGTCCAGGCCAGGGTGCTTGGCGTTCGCCGTGTGGGATGCCTCGACCGCCTCCTCCCACATGGCCTTGTAGGCGGCGACGGCCTCCGTCGAACCGTCGGCCGCCGCGGTGCTCTGCGACCGCGAAGGTGGCGGTGCTCCTCCTGCCCCCGTGGCTGCCGGCCCACCTTCGCGTGGCGTACACGCCACACCGGTGAACAGCAACGCCGCGACGCCGAGCGTGGCAGCGTGAAACATGCCGGGCTTGATCACTTTTGCCCTCCATTCCCCGTAACGCCACATATAGCGACCGGAAGGCCCCGTTTTGCCACGAGGACTTCGCATCCCGCGTGCGCCGGAGGGCGTTGACCCGGACAACTATCCTGCGGCTAACCTCCGTTGGGCGCTGGCGAGGGCAGCGGAGAGCCTTCGCTGTTCCCCCTTTCGGAGGAACACCCGGGCGCTCGGCGACCTGCACGGGGTTGACGCCTGGGCCGGGGTTAATGAGGGAGGACCATCCACGCGACCTTGGCGGTCCCGAACTCCCGCCGGAACCCCCATCGGCCCTCGCTGAGCCGGTCCACGATCTGCAGCCCGCGCCCTCGTTCCGCAAGCTCCGCGCAGAGGGCGTCCAGATCTTGGAGATCCCGCCCGCCCGACGGGAGGGGCTGGCGAGACCGCGGAATCACCGGAAGGCGTGGGTCGTGATCCTCCACCTCGCAGAGCAGCTCGCCACCGCTCTCTCTTCGCAGCCTCAGCTCGTACGGACCGACGCCGTGCTCCACTGCGTTCGCGATGAGCTCGCCGGCCGCGAGCACCGCGTCGTCGATCAGTGGTTGCGGGTAGCCGAGTTGGTCGAGGGCGCAGCGCAGGCTTCTGCGTGCCTGAGCAGGTGCACAGGGGGTCTCGGCCGTCCAGCACCACAGGACGTTCGCGACCGCTTCACGGCTACGGGGCACGGTCATCGACGACCTCCCCGAGCGGCGTGGCGGCCCCGGACCACCCGGCGGTGGCGGCCGCGACCTGGCTCGGTGCACGAGCGGATTTCGGACAGGGCGTAGGACGTGATTGCCGGCGCGGCACCCAGCAGAAGGGCCGCCGTGAAGAGAAGCGCCGTCATGGTTCATCTCCCGTTGATCGCGATGGGTCCATGACGACGACAGCGCGAATACGCAAAGAGGGGAATACATCTCTTACGAGAATTTTTCGGGCCATGCGGTTCAGCGGGCCGGGCAGGCGAATTGCCTGCCCGGCCGGTGCTGCTCATCTGCCCCCAGCATGCTGTTGAGCGACGGCGCTCAAGGAAGTCGTCACTTCAGGCGTAGGCGATGACCAGCCGGGCGGACGGCTTGTCGATGACGTGCCCGGGCGGCAGGTCGTCGTCCGGAGTTCCGGCCGGGTAGATCCGGATGACCGGGTCGGCGGTGCGGGCACTGCCCCAGGCGCGGATCTGTTCGGTGAGGCGGGCCGAGAGGTCCCCTCCGGCCGGGCCGTAGCCGGCAGCGCCGAGCATGAACCTGGTCGGCTCGCTACCCTCGACGCGGTCCAGGGTGACGTAGGCGATGGAGTCCCCTTCGACCAAGGCCGGGCTCAGCGCGGGCACCGTCGGCCGCCGCACCCGGCCACTGGCCAGGAATTCCGGCTTCACCGTGAGGCGGCAGGTCGCCGCGTCGACGGCGCTCAGCCGCAGCCAGATCGGGGAAAGGTCCTCGTCACCGGCGACGTCGACTCCGGTCCAGATCAGATGCTCGGCCGGGTCACCAATCGTCTTGCGGAGGGTTTCCGGGCGCACCGGCTGGTCCGCGTCCCAGTACAGGCGGAAGGTGCGCTCGTCGTCCACGAAGCCGTCGAGTTCGCCGCTCTGCCCGACCATCGGCAGGAAGCCGCACACGGCGAGTGACTCCGACTTCAGGGCGCCGTCGCCGCCGCGGACGAGAGCGACGCTGCGGGTCAGTCCGCGCCACCGCAGCGGCAGTACGATCCGGCCGTCCGGCGTGAGCTGGTCCCACCAGGCCGCTGGGAAGTCCCAGACGCCGACGGTGGCGACGATGCGGTCGTACGGGCCGTGCTCGGGCGCACCGGCCGCGCCGTCGCGCTGCAGGACCCGCACGTTGCCGTAGCCGGCGGCGGCGAGGCGCTGCTGGGCGTGGGCGACGACGTCGCTGTGGACGTCGAGGGCGGTGACTTCTCCGGCCGGCCCGGTGAGGTGCTGCATGAGTGCGGCGTTGTAGCCGGTGCCCGCGCCTGCTTCGAGGATGCGCTGGCCGGGCTGGATGTCGAGCTGGGCGAGCATGGCGTAGACGATGTCGGGCTGCGAGGCGCAGGAGAGCGGGAGGGCGTCGGGGTCCGGGTTCTCCTTGATGTTGACGGCGCGGTTGGCGTACGCCTCTTCGAGCGTGGCTCCGGGCACGAACAGGTGCCGGGGCACGGTACGCATTGCCTCTTCGACCCGGGAGTCGGGGAACGCGGTGGTGCTGTGCAGGTGGTCGACGAGCCGGTTGCGCAGGTCGTTATCGGTCACGAGGGGATCCCTTCGGCGGTGGCGGGGTTGTGGGGTCAGCTGGGCAGGAGGAGGCAGAGGTCCCAGTCGGTGGGCGGGTTGGCGCGTACCAGGTCGAGGCCGGCCGCGCCTTCCATCAGGCTCGGATCCGTGTCTCCGCTCGGGGTGGCGAGCTTGTCTTCAAGCTGGAGGAGCACGTCCTGGAGGCCGGAGCCGGTGCTGTCCGCGGCGGTCCGGCGCACCGTCTGTACGAGTCCGGCCCAGCCATGGCAGAGGGACTGGTCGGTGAACAGGTGGGCGTGGCGTGTGCAGCCGATGAGTGCCTGTTCCGCCTGGTGCTGTAGGGGGGCGTCGTTCATGGCGCGTCCGGCGAGGTGGAGGGCGCGGGCGATGCCGGGGGTGCCGTAGCACCAGGACGGTCGGGCCGGTCCGGTGGTGCGAGGGACGCCGCGGGCGTATTCGGCGAGGGTCACCCAGTACGGCCAGTGGGCGTCCTGGCCGGTGCCGAGCCGCCATTCGGTCAGGTGGGCGCAGATCCGGGCGATCGCGGTGTCGTGGCCGTGGATGATGATGCCGCGCAGGGCGCACAGGGAGAGGTAGGCGAGCGGCCCGGCGATTCCGTGTGCCATGCCGAAGATCCCGTTGCCGTCGGCGTCTTCGGGCGTGGCCTTGTTCATGGCGGGGGTGGTGGACCACCAGCCGGGGACGGTGATTCCGCGGTGGATGAGGGGTTCGGTGAGCCGCACCAGATACGCGGCGATGGCCATGGCCTCGTCCTGGTTGCCCGCCGCCAGGTGGTAGACGCCCAGGCCGGTGAGGCCGGTGATCACGTCGAACTCGTCCTTCGCCGGGGGCGTTCCGGCGTCGATGCGGCGGTGGGCGAGTTCCAGGCGGGTGTGGGTCATGTCCCGGACGTGCGGGGCAATCTGCGTCAGCGCCCGCTGCGCGGAGGGGGTGTCGGCATGGAGGAGGGTGTAGGCGACGGACGGTGCTCCCTCGTACAGGCCGCCCGCGCCGAGCGGGCCGCGGAGCATCGCGGCGGCGGACTCCGTCAGCTTCTGCGGGGCGGTGTGGAGGTGGGCGAGGGCGATTCCGGCGGCGCCTCGGTAGAGGGACTGCCCCCATCGCGGGTCCGGCATCATGCGTTGGTCTCCTCGCGGGCGAGCGCGGTGACGGCGGCCTGGCGGGCGAGTTGGCGGCAGACCGCTTCGTCGTCCCGGTTCACCCCGCGCATCCGGTTGTGGTGCATGTGCAGCAGGGAGTCGAGGACGGCAGCCGGCTCCAACTCCTCGGGCAGGGTCTTCCGGTAGTCGGCGAGCGCCTCGGCACGTCGTTCCCATGCTGCCGTCACCACCGCGCTCCAGCCCCGCGCCGCCGGGGCTCCGGCCTGGACTTCCCGCTGCACCAAAGCGGTTACGGCGCGGTCCACAGGCCGGGACGGTGCCCGGCGGGCGACCAGGTGCCGCAGCCCCTGCTCGCCGCCGAGGAAGCCGACCGCTAGGTCGACCATGCTGACGGCGGTCGCGGCCTGGCCGCCCCCGCCTGCAGTGACGAGGGCGGCGACGAACCGGGAGTCGGCGGCGAATACCCCCTCCGCGGCTTCCATCGCCTTTCCGCTGCCGTAGCGTCCGATCTCCGGCCGGTAGGAGGTCAGCACCGCGTCGGCGATCAGACCCCGGTCGCGGAGCTGCGCCGCCCACTGCCAGACCGTCTGCGCGAGCGTGCCGCGCTGCTCGGGGCCGGCCGCCCGGACGCGCAGCCGGATGTGGTCGGTGTCAGTGGGGTTCAGGTAGCGGATGAACCACCACGGCGGATCATCGAGAGATCCGGTGAGGCGGGGTAGGAGCCGGATCACCTCCTCGTGCTGGTCGGGGTGCGTGTACAGGTAGGCGCACACCCACCTTCCGTGCGAGGTGCCGACGAGGGGCGCCGACTCTCGGTTGGTGAGGATCGGCAGCGGCCCGGTCAGCGGGTTGGGGCGGGGCGGCAGCGTGCTGGCCAGGGGGACGGCGATTTCGTGAGCGTGTCCGCCGATCCACCCGAAGGCGTCCGACGGCGGCGCTTCCGTGAGGATGGCTTCGCCGCGTCGTTCCACGTGCTGGCGGAGCAGCTCCGCGTGCGCGGGCACGTCCAGGTCCAGGCGCAGGGTGCGGTCGTCGTCCCGCAGGTCCACCGGCCCGTGGCAGGACCAGGTGGCCCGCCAGCCGACGAGGGCGACGCTCCAGTCCTTCCCGGTGGGCAGGTTGTCGCGGGTGAGGAGCCAGCGGGCCGGGGACAGCACGGTGCGGCCATAACGGACGCGGGGCAAGAACGGCAGGGCCGCCGCGGCCGGTCCCCAGTCGAAGCCGCTCCAGCGTGGGCCAAAGGCGCGCACGAGGTGGGCGATGAACCGTGCGAGCAGCGGTGGTTGCTTCTTCAGCGCCATGGCGTGGAACACCTGCGGGTCGACGACCTGGCGGCGGGAGATGCTGACCAGGTGGAGGCGGGACGAGGTTGCCGTGACGGCCAGGTCGTCCACGTCGATGATCTGCGCGGGGTCGTCCGGGGTACGGAGCTCGCCCATCGGCAGGACGTGGTCGAGGTAGGCGGGGATGCGGGCCACGCTCTCCGTGTGCGGGTACAGGCCGGGGAAGGACATCTGCGCGCGGACGGCCCCGTCGACCTCGGCCGGCATCGTCCGGTAGGCCTCCTCCAGCCCGCTTCCGGTGGCGGCCGGAGTGAACCGGGAGGTGAGGGTTCCGGCGCTGCGCGCGGGAGTGACGACGAGGTCATAGTCCCCTCGTTCCACGGCGTCCACGTCGGCTGCGTGGATACGGGCGCACATCTCCACGTGCGCGGGAGCCACCGTCTTCGCCGTACCGCCCGCCAGGTGGTCAACCGTGTCGTCGGTGAGCACGATCTCCTCCTGGCCGTTCGCCGCAGCCTCCCACGCGAGGTGCAACAGCCGTTGGTCCCGTTCGGACACGAACGTGCGGGGAGCGGGCCTTCGGGATCCCGGGTAGCTGTGCGGGTAGCCCAGCCCCGCGACGGGGTCCACGACATCCTTGAGAGGTACCAGCGTCCCCGTGCCGTACCGCTCCCAGAAGGCGACCTGGAAGTCGTTCCACACCCCCTGGCCGTCCGGATGGCGGCTCAGCCGGAGCAGAACGTCGGCGGCCCGCTCCATGTCCCGCACTACCCGGCCGGGAATCTCCGCCTCGGCGTCGAGCATGAGGTCGACGGCGGTGGTCCACCGAGCGTCGGGGGCGGGGGCGCGCAGCGCCGTCTCCGCCTCCTCCCTGAGCGCCGGCTGCGCGGCAGGGAGTGCCTGGTTGTGGCTGCTGATGCCCTGCTGGGCCGCCTCCAGGAACGCCAGTAGGTCGGCAGCCTCTGGCACCTCGGCTGCGCCGACTGCGCGCAGTTCACGGATCACGTGGGTGAGCGGGTCGGGTTGGGTCATGGGCGCCCGTAGGGAGCTGGCCAGAAACCGCTTCTCCAGGAGGGATGTCAGCAGGCGCTCGGCGCGCACCGGATCGGATTCGGGGAACGCCTCGGTCAACGCGTCGCGCAGCTCGGCGAAGACGATCGGCCGGGCCGCGAGTCGCTCCACCAGGTCGGTGGCAGGAGTACGCCTCACAGTGGCACCCATGGGGCCGCCCCACTGGACGTGCAGGTGATCGCCGCGGCGAGTGGCCAGGTTGTTCACGGCGACCGTCAGCCGCTCCCGGACAGCGGGCATGTCTTCCAGCCGTCGCACGATGCCGTGGACGAGGTCGGCGTCCGCTCGCATCACGGCCTGGTGGTCGCCGCCCCAGCGCACCTTCACGGCATGGCCGACAGCGACCGGGGCCACGCCGGCGAACAAGCCGAAGGGGGTAGGCCGTCCCACGGCCCGCAGGAGGTAGCGGACGGCCGAGGCCGCTGCCCGCCTCACCGCCCGCGAACGCACCTGGTCCCGCGCGCACACGGCGTCCAGCGTCAGGGCGAGATCCGGGCTCGCCTGCCGGACACCGGCCGCGAACGGTCCATCGCTCCACACCATGCGCAGCCAAGCAGAACACGAGTCCGTGTCACCCAAATCCGGCCACCACTCGGGGACTTCGGTCAGCGGCTTCGTCGCGGCTCGCAGGAGGGCAGTGCCGGCGTTCCGGTAGATGCTCATCGTGTACCTCCAAAGGGCGGCCGGGCCGGGGAGGTGTGAGGCCTCCCCGGCCCTTGAGGGAACGGGCTGTCAGCTGTTGCTGGTGCAGGACGAGCTGCTGGTCGAGCCGCACCCTCCGTCGCTGCCGCAGGGCTGCGGCAGCAGTCCTGCGCCGGTCTCGGTGAAGACCTCGACGGTGGCCGCGAACGGGTCGGTGCCCGTCATGGATTCGGCGGCGAGAGCGTTCGTCATGTGGCCGTTCCTCCTCAGACGGCGCTGGTGCAGGACGAGGAGCAGGTGCTGCCGCAGCCGTCGCCGGTGCCGCAGGCCTGCGGCAGCAGGTCGGCACCGGTCTCGGTCGAGACCTCGATGTCCGTCGCGAACGGGTCCGCCGGCATGACGTCCGACTGCGGGCTGACGAGGGTGTTCAGCATTGCTGGTTACCTCCTGATGGTTGGTTGCCGTGCCCAGCTCATGGCCGAGCACGATCTCCACCCCTCAAAGGGGCGGCTCTCCCCGGGCGGGGAGAAGTCTTGGGCGCACGTCGGAGTACGTGCGGGTCAGGTTTCACGGACAGTTCCGCGAGCCGGGGGTTGGTCCGGGCCCCTATCAAGCAGGAGAGATGTTGTCGGCCGCCGTGGACCAGGTGGCGCCGCTCACTGCGCGGATGCGGGCAATCCTGACGACCCGGTCGCCGTGCCTCTCCTGAACGACGGAGACCAGCTCGCCCTCGGCCCGGCTGGCCACATCCCGGACCATCCGGTGCAGGAGCGGGTGATCCTCCCGCGTACTCTCCGCGCCTTCGACGGCTACCGAGCTCGCGGAACCGGGCTCTGTCCGGGCATCGTCCACCGTTGCCTGGAGGAACTTTTCCCAGCCGGCCCGCGCGCGGGCTTGCAGTGCGAGACTCGGTCCGAACGGCGAGTCCGGAGCCATGTGCAGGAACCCGCTGGGACCATCCCCGGGACGACGAGGCTCACTTCGGTCCGGGTAGGCGTGCTGATCAGTAATCGTCACGGGAGCCCCCAGTTCTGGTCTTGGTCCGGGCTGAGCAGGAAGGCGCATCACCGGAACACGTCCGATCCGGCCTCCGTGGTCGTGGAGTATTGCCACTGGATCTCCCGCCGTGTAACGCTCACGACGAAAGTGTCCGCATGGGCGATTCAGGCATATGCCGGGAGAGACGCGTGGGCCGACCGACCCTGTAACTTCCTGACTGCCAGGGCGGATCCCGGCGGACCGCCGCGGCACAGGCCCGAGGGAGGGGCGAGATGACGAACGGGACGATCGCAGAGACCAGCACGGCCAGCCTCTCCTGCGAAGGCGGTCCCACCACCCGCCGTCGCCAACTCGGCCTCCGCCTCCTGGCGTTGCGCGAGGCCGCGGGCCTGTCGGCCGAGGAGGCGGGCGAACGGGCCGGGATGTCCAAGGCGACCATCAGCCGCTACGAGCGCGCCAAGGGCAACGTCCGCTGGAACCAGGTGGACCAGCTCTGCCGCGCGTACGGCGTCGGCGACGCAGAGCGCCGGGAACTCATCGAGCTGGCCAAGAACAGCAAGGCCACCGAGGCCTGGTGGCTCCCGCTCGCCGGCAAGCTGCCGGGTCATCTGCGAATGCTGCTCGCCCTGGAGAACGAGGCGTCCAGCATCAGGCAGCACACCATCGGCGTGGTCCCCGGCCTCCTCCAGACGCGCGACTACGCGCAGGCCATCAAGGTCACGCCCGAGGCGGTGCTGCCGCCAGCCGAGCTCGACACATACCTGTCGACGCGCATGCAGCGCCAGCAGATCCTCGACCGGCCCGCCCCGCCCAGCTACCACGTCATCCTCGACGAGTCCGTGATTCGCCGCCCCGTCGGGAGTCCGGCCATCATGGCGACCCAGCTCCAGCACCTGCTGAAACGGGCCGAGCAGCCGCACGTGACGGTGCAGGTGCTGCCGTTCTCCTCCGGCGCCCACAGCGTCGGCCTGAGCAGCTTCATCGTCTTCGGCGGCTTCGGAGGCCCGGACCCCGCTCTCGACGTGGTCTTTCTCGAGCACCCGGTGGGCTCCCTCTTCCTCGAGGAGGCGCCGGTGCTCGCGGAGTACTCCCAGGGCTTCGCCCACCTGTGTCGGCAGGCCCTGGCCCCCGACGCCTCGGCAGAACTGCTTGCCGAGGCACGACAGTCCTACCTGAACAACTGAAAGTAGCGAGGAACATCCCGTGCCCCAGCAACCCCTGAACTGGATCAAGAGCTCCTACAGCGGATCGCCCAACAACGAGTGCGTCGAGTGCGCTGTCCTGCCGGACGCCCTGCTCGTGCGGGACTCCAAGGCTCCGAACGCCTCGTCGCTCCACTTCACGGGAACAGCGTGGGGCTCCTTCATCACGGCCCTCGACGCGGGCCGGCTCGACCCCGGTCACGCCGACCGAACCTGACGTCGGTGAACACCAGCCAGACAGCTTTCGCCCGTTTCACGAGATGCAAGTTGATCGTCCGGGAGCAGTGATGCGGACAGCGGCGGCAGTCCGCAACTGTCCGCATCACAGGTGAGAGGGAGCAGCATGCCGCAGAAACCGAAGCCGCTCGACGAGACACGGTCGGTGCGGGACTGGTGGGGTAAGGAACTGCGCAACTGGCGGCAGGTCCGCGGTCTGTCGACGCGTTTACTTGGGGACAAGGTGCACGTCAGCGGCACCACCATCGAGCGCATCGAGAAGAACGAGCGCCCCTGCGACACCGCCCTGGCGGCCCGGCTCGACGAGGCACTGCAAGCCGGCGGCGCGCTGATCCGCCTGTGGCGGCTCGTCGAAGTCGATGCGGACAAGCGGCAGCCCACCCCGGATACCGCACAACCGGCCTCCCGCCATGTCGACGACGCCCGCCCCGAACGGAACGACTTCCCCGTGGACCGACGCGCCCTCCTCGCCGCGGGCGGTGTCGCCGCGCTGCGGCCGACCTCGCTCCTGGACCTCCTGCCGCAGCCGAACCACGCCCCCGCCCCGGCGCAGGTGCGGCCCGAAGACATCGAGCAGGTCCTGACCGCCGCCACCACCCTCTCCGGCTGGGACAACGTCTACGGCGGCGGAGGCCTCGTCCGAAGCTCCCTCCTCGGCCAGCTCGCCTGGGCACGCGGACTCCTGCAGGCCGACTGCCCCACCGCCCTTGAGCACGACCTGTTCACCGCCGTCGGCCGCCTGGCCGTCGTCATGGGCGCCAGCGCCTTCGACGCCTACGAGCATCAGGACGCCGTCCGGCTCCTCCACTTCGGCCAACAGTGCGCCGAACACGCCGGCAACTGGCACCTGCGCGCCACGGCCCTGAACTGGCTCGCCCGCCAGGCCATCTGGTGCGGCCGCCCCGACGACGGCCTCACCCACGCCGAGAACGGTCTCGTCCGCGCCGACCGCCTCACCCACCGCGAACAGGCCATGCTCCACAACGCCCGCGCCCGGGCCCTCGCCAAAATGGGCAACGCCAGGGAGACCCTCCGCGCCATCGGCCAGTCCGACGCCATCTTCAGCCACGCCCGCCCCGGCGAGGACGTCCCGTGGATGGCGTACTACGACAACGCCCAGCATCACGGCGATACCGGCCACGCTGCCTTCGACATCGCCCTGCTGCCCGGCCAGTCATCCGCCCTTGCCCGGCAGCGACTGCAGTCCGCCGTCGACCAGCACACCGACGCCTACCGCCGCTCCCGCGCCATCTCCAGCACGAAACTCGCCACGCTGATCATGGCCACCGGCGACCCGGCCCACGCCGTCGACATGGCCCACCGCGCCCTTGACGGCGTCGGCCGCCTCCGCTCGCGCCGCGCCATCGACGACCTCGAGGCCCTCTCCCGCGCGGCACGGCCCTACTCCCGCGACTCCGACGTCGCCGCCCTTCAGGAACGCGTCGCCCTGGTGGTCGCCGCGTGACCAACGACCACCGCGCTACCGAGGCGTTCGCCATCCTGCAGAAGATCACCGCCGCCACTGGCCTCCCCGCCGCCGGCGCCCAGCCGATACGCCTGGCCGAGAATGACCTCTGGCGGCTCACCGACGACACCGTCGTACGCATAAGCCGCCCCGGCCAGACAGCAGCTGCCCACCGCGAAGTCGCCGTGGCCCGATGGCTCGGCGACCACGGTGTCCCCGCCGTCCGCCCTCTGCCCATGCCGCAGCCTGTCGTCGTCGACGACCGGGCTGCCACCTTCTGGGAACTCCTCCCGCCCCACCACCCGGGCACCGAGGCCGACCTCGCCACACTCCTCCGCCGGATGCACGACCTCCCCACACCTGACTTCGAGATCGGCCGCCTGGACCCGTTCGTCCGCCTCGAAGAACGGCTCCGCGCGGCGACCGTCGTCTCCGAGGAGGACCGCACCTGGCTCCTCGACCGCCTCGAACACCTCCGCGGCGAGTGGCAGAACCTCCCCAGCGACGGCCGTCCCGAAGCCGTCATCCACGGCGACGCCTGGAAGGGCAACTGCATCGTCACCCACTCCCCCGACCGCCAGGCCCTCCTCCTGGATTTCGAGCGCACCTCCCTCGGCCCGCCCGAATGGGACCTCACCTCGACTGCCGTCGCCTACGAAACCTTCGGCAAGCTCAGCCGCGACGAGTACCAGGCCTACTGCGACCACTACGGCCACGACGTCACCACCTGGACCGGCTACCCCACCCTCCGCGCCATCCGTGAGCTCCGCCTCGTCACCTTCGCGCTGCAGACAGCCAGCCACGACCCGAGTGCAGCGCAGCAAGCCCACCACCGGCTCGACTGCGTCCGCGGGCGGCGAGGCCCTCGACCATGGGGGTGGCGAGCCGTGGCATGAAAGTGCGAAACAGACACCAAGATCTTCGAAAAATACATGACCAGAGACTCGCCAGGGTGAAATCCTGGCCTACACTCAACCGCCCACAATAATGCACCCCACGACAAAATATCCTCGAACACAAAGAGCAATACAAAAGGATGATAATGCCACGAAGTCTCTTCGAAATCGAACCACGCTTGGACCCGAAGAAGATTAATAGAGATTTCCGAAGCTTGCGTGAAACTATAGGATTCACTGCCGCACGCCGTCTCATGGATGAAATATTTGAAACGTTTCCAGACGCCGACGGAAACTTCCGCAAAGAATTCCAGACAACAGGCTTCTCCCCTCGCGTTTTCGAGTTGGCCTTGTACGCGGCACTGCTGGAACAAGGTCACAGGATCGACAGATCCAGCGTTGCCCCAGACTTCGTCACTGGGGGTGAAAACGCTGTGGCCATTGAAGCTACGACAACAAACCCACCCCAAAGCGAATCTACCTCAGCCCAGACCGAGCAAGACATCGCAGCCGCGGTGCGTCGACTTATCCCTGATGACGTCGACACTGCGGAAGAGGAATTTGTATTTCAGGTCGGCAAGGCCCTGCGTCGAAAAATGATAAAACGAGACGCGGAAGGGAACGCCTACTGGGAGAAGCCTCATACGGCTAACATTCCCTTCGCGATCGCCCTTGAGGCTTTCCATCATCCAAGCGCCCTCATTTTCAGCAGTGCCGCAATCGGCAACTACCTTTACGGGCAGCGGCAGACTGGGCACCATGACGCCAGCGGGCGACTCATCATCAGGAACGAAAAGATAATCGAACACGCGATGGAGAACAAGAAACCCATACCTAGCGGACTTTTCAATCAACCTGGATCCGAGTATCTCGCGGCGGTCATCTTCACGAACGACGGAACGGTCTCGAAGTTTAACCGAATTGGGACAGAACGCGGATACAGCCCTTCTGGCGTGCGCCTACTCCGAGGCGGGCTCATGTACGATTCCAGCCCGGATGCCATCACTCCGGCCCCATTTACGTATGAGGTAGTAGAATGCGAAGCGAAGGATCGCGAGGCCTTCCCCGAAGGGCTTCACGTATTCCACAATCCAAACGCAATCTACCCTATCCTTCCGGGAACTTTTGAAGGATGTCACGAACATCACCTCACGGAAACAGGTAATTTGATGACCATATGGAAGGGGCGAAGTATATTCACCTCAAAAACCATTGTGATCCAAGCTGTAAAGTGAATCCGACCCAGAGCGAGCAATAAACAACATACCGGCAGGGCGCCAAACGCTGCTTACAGAATGGACATTGCGATTCCTCTTCAACCGTACAGGAGATCGAGAATCGGGAGAACTCCTATAGCGACGTGATTTGTCAGAGACCGTCGCCCATCACGCAGCCGGCACTCAGGCAGAGACGGATTCGCCAGGTGCCGACGGCTGACCGATTTCCACACCTACGGCAAGCCGAACGACTATGCGAAGGGATCGTCTCGCTTCCCCCGAGGAACATGAAGCGCAGCACCGCGTCCCCTTTGGGCGCCCCCGCGAGGCTCGCGTCCGCCTGAACGAGCTGATCGTGATCGACGTCCGCGCGCCCGGCGGGCACCTGCCGGAGGCGATCAATATCCCCCTTGACCAGCTCGCCCTACGAGAAGGCGTACAGCTTCCGCAGGGCGCTGCCGACCGCTGCCGCGGGAGCGTTGAAGACTCGAAGCATCGGCAGGTGGCGGCCACGGGCCATGGATACCGTCTGCGAGCCAGCGGGACCTTGCCTGTCAGCTTCCGCACGGAAGGATTCACCCGTGATAGCGCCAGAATCCCAGTGAACGTCTTTCATCCTGAGTAGTCGCAGGTCAGCAGGGTGTGGACGGCTTGGGCGATCGTGCCGATGCGGCGTGTGGAGCATCTGGCCCGGCGCAGGATCTGCCATGTCTTGAGCTGGGCGAAGGCGCGTTCGCCGGGTGCTCGGAGTCGGGCGTGGTCTCGGTTGAACTGCTGGTAGGGCTCGGGCTGCTCGCTGTGGTGGTAGTACGGGGTGCGGAAAGTGGCGCCGGCGCCCTGGTAGGCGCGGTCGGCGAGCACGAGGATCTGCCGGGTCAGGCAGGCCTGGACGATTCCGTGGGCGCGGGCCGCGGTCAGGTCGTGGGTGCGGCCCGGGGATGCGCGGGAGAACCACAGCGGGGTGCCGTCCGGGCGCGCGACGACCTGGACGTTCATGCCGTGCTTGCGATGCTTCTGGGAGTAGTACGGCTGATCCGCGGCGATACGGTCGATGGGGATGAGCGTGCCGTCGACGATGACGAAGTCGCCTTCGCCCAGGCCGACAAGGGCCTCCTGCAGGCCGGGCGCCCAGGCGGCCAGGACCTCGAGGGTCTCGTCCACGTACCGCCAGGCGGTCGCTTCGGACACGCCGAACCCGGCTCCGACCCGGGCGAAGGTCTCGTTCTTGCGCAGGTGTGCCAGCGTCAGAAGGGCCTGCTTGAAGCAGCTCAACCGTCGCCAGGGCGAACGCAGTTCACGCCTTCGGGCGTAGATAAGCCACGAGACGCGCTC
>NZ_JBEOVU010000051.1:0-36772 GCF_040295685.1 Streptomyces sp. NPDC002734 | reverse complement strand
CTGCGCGTATAACCTCAAGGGGCGGGGGGTGCCTTAGGTGGCCTCTCGACGCCCCCCCGCGGCCGTTGTCGTGGTCCCGCCCGGGGCGGACGCCCGCGTCCGCCGCACGGGCCGCCGGGGCCGGGGCCCGCGCGGGGCTCCGGGCGGCACCCGGTAGCGGCGTGAGAGCGCCCCCGGTGGTCCGGCGGCGCGCAGGGATCAGGGGATCAGCGGAGGCCGCGGATCCTGGCCGTCGCGGCCGTCGTGGCTGGCGCCGTCGGACCCCCCGGCGGGCTCCTCGCGGACGACCTCGCCCTGGACGACCTTGCCGTCCGGCCGGTGGATGCGCGCCTGCTGGAGGAGGCCCTCCATGCCCGCGGTCGCCCGCCTCAGCCGCCGCTCCACGGTCCGCTCGAGGGCCGACCGGACGGTGCGCTGCACCGGCGGCACGAGCAGCAGCAGCCCGGCCACGTCGGTGATGAGCCCGGGCATGATCAACAGGATGCCGCCCAGCATGGTGAGCCCATTGCCCTCGCTCCGCGAGGGGTCGCGCCGTCCGGCGTCCGACTCCACGCCGCCGCCCTGCGCGCCGCGCACGGTCGCGTCCAGGGAGCGGAAGGCGCGCCGCCCGGCCCGCTTGACGACCGCGCCGCCCAGCAGCACACCCGCCGCCAGCAGCGCGAACACGGTGAAGCCGCCGGCCGCGTCCGCCACCAGGGTCAGCAGCCAGATCTCGAGCACCAGCCACGCGGCAAGCGCGAGCGGCACCGCGACGCGCGCCCGGGAGCGGGGCTTGCGGGCGGGGCGCTGCGAGGAGGAGCCGGGAGAGCTGGGAGGGAAGGAGCGCTGAGGACCGGTCGTCATGTCTCCAGTGTGCCTGCCGGCCCCGCTCAGCGGCGCCGGGGCCGCCCGAGCACGCGGCCGGCCCGCTCGGTGACGCCCCAGGCGGTGACCCGCCAGAGCGCCTCGACCAGGATGTCGCGGCTCATCTTCGAGTCGCCGTGCTCGCGCTCGACGAAGGTGATCGGCACCTCGACCACGTGGTAGCCGGCCTTCACGGCCCGCCGGGCCAGGTCCACCTGGAAGCAGTACCCCTGGGAGGCCACGTCGGAGAGCCCCAGCCCTTCGAGGGTGGTCCGGCGGAAGGCGCGGAAGCCGCCGGTGACGTCGCGGATCGGGACGTCGAGCAGGACCCGGGAGTAGAGGCTGCCGCCGCGGGAGATGAACTCGCGCGAGCGCGGCCAGTTCACGACCCGCCCGCCGGGCACCCAGCGGGAGCCGAGGACCAGGTCGGCGCCCTTGAGGGCGGTGAGCAGCCGGGGCAGTTCCTCCGGCTGGTGGGAGCCGTCGGCGTCCATCTCGACCAGGACGTCGAAGCCGTTCTCGATGCCCCAGCGGAAGCCGGCCAGGTAGGCGGCGCCGAGGCCTTCCTTGCCCTTGCGGTGCAGCACCCGCACCTGGTCGTCCTCGGCCGCCAGCTCGTCGGCGATCTTGCCGGTGCCGTCCGGGCTGTTGTCGTCGGCCACGAGGACGTGCGCCTCGGGAACGGCTGCCCGGACGCGGCGGACGATCGGCGCGACGTTGTCGGCCTCGTTGTAGGTGGGGATGATCACCAATGCCTTGCCGAGCGGGCCGAACCGTCTCTCCTGGCCACCCGCAGCGGGGGCACCCACGCCGTCGTTCACTGCTGACCTTCCGTTTCCGCGCCGTCGTCCCCGCGGAAAGCGGGCGCCGTGCACAGCCAAGTCCGTACGCAGGGGACCACCTTAGTGCGCGGCATGCGGCAGGACACGGCAACGCGACGCGGCGTGGACGGCGCGGCGGGGGCATCGGCGGCAAAACGCCGGAAAGCGTCCGCCAGGCGGGGGCCGGAGCCCTTCGGGCCGGCCCGGGACCCGCCGGCTGCGGATCCTCCCGGGCCGTTGTCTGTTGAGCTCCGGCACCCCGCCCTGGTCTCACCTGCCGACCGGCCACGGCCTCCCTCGGGGCGTCACGGCCGCTGGGCCTGGCACAGCGGGCCGGTGCGCCGCCCCGGTGCACCGGCCCGACCCAGCGGCGGCGCCACGAGTGCGCGGAGGCTCCCGGTCGGGCGTCCGGTGGTGGACCCGGCCGAACCTACCCGCCGCCCGCCGCGCCCTGTCAAACCCGGGCCACGGGCGGACGCAGGGCGTTCGGGGAACGTTCCTTCTCCCCGGGGCGCGGGGCGGGGCGGCGGATCCGCGGGGCGCGGGGGCGGCCGCCCCCGCGCCGGAGATCACTCGCCCGGCCGTACGAAGACCGTCTCGCCGCCCACCACCGTGCGCAGGCAGACCGGGAGTCCGTTCCCGGGCGTGAGGTCGGGCAGCCCGGGAGTGCCCGAGCGCGGATCGGTGGACCAGCGGGCCACCCGGTCGTCGGGGGCCTGCACGATCAGCTCGCCGGTGCGCCACAGGGCGTAGTCGGCGGGGGCGCCCGGCACCAGCACGCCGGCGTCGTCGCGGCCGACGGCCCGCCAGCCGCCGCGGGTATGGGCGGTGAAGGCGGCGCGGACGGAGACCCGGTGACCGGGGGTCCGGTGGAAGGCGGCGGCGCGGACGGTCCCCCACGGGTCGAGCGGGGTGACGGGGCTGTCCGAGCCGAAGGCCAGGGGCACGCCCGCGCGCAGCATGGCGGCGAACGGGTTGAGGGTGCGGGCCCGCTCCGCGCCGAGCCGCTGGGCGTACATGCCGTCCTCGCCGCCCCAGTGGGCGTCGAAGGCGGGCTGCACGGAGGCGGTGAGCCCCAGTTCGGCGAAGGCGGCGATCGTCTCCGCGGTCATCATCTCGGCGTGCTCGACGCGGTGACGGGCGGCGCGGATCCGGGCCAGGCCGACCTTCTCGGCGGCGGCGCGGACGCCCTCGACCACGGCGGTGACGGCGGCGTCCCCGATGGCGTGGAAGCCGGCCTGCAGGCCCGCCTCGGTGCAGGCGGCCACATGGGCGGCCACCGCGGCGGCGTCCAGGTAGGGGGTCCCGGCGTGGCCCGCGTCGGCGTAGGGGGCGTGCAGGCAGGCGGTGTGCGAGCCGAGGGAGCCGTCGGCGAACAGGTCGCCGGCCGCGCCCAGGGCGCCGAGGGCGCGCGCCTTGTCGACGTCCTGCTCGGCCCAGTAGCCGACGACGCGCGGGCCGGGCTCCTCGCCGGCGATCCGCAGCAGGCCGGTGAAGTCGTCCTCGGAGGAGATGTTCGGGCCGCCGCACTCGTGCACGGTGCCGATGCCGACGGAGGCGGCGTGGGCCAGGGCGGCGCGCTGGGCCTCGGCGCGCTGGGCGGGGGTGACGGCGTCGAAGGCGGCGGCGCGGACGGCGTGGTGGGCGTCGCCGGTGAGCGGGCGGTCGGCCTCGAAGCCGGTCATGGCGGTGACGCCGGGGACCAGGTCGAGCAGCGCGGTGGTGACCACGGCGGAGTGGACGTCCACCCGGGAGAGGTACAGCGCGCGGCCGCCGGTGGCCTCGTCCAGCTCGGCACGGGCCGGGGGGCGGCCGCCGGGCCAGCGCGCGGCGTCCCAGCCGTGGCCGAGCAGCACCCGGTCCGCGGGGCGGGCGGCGGCGAAGTCGCGGATCCGGCCGAGGGCCGCCTCCAGCGTCGGGGCGCCCGACAGGTCGAGGCCGGTGAGGGCGAAGCCGGTGCTGGTGGTGTGCACGTGGGCGTCGGTGAACGCCGGGGTGACCAGGGCGCCCTCCAGGTCGACGACCTCGTCGACCCCCTCGGCGAAGGCGTCGGCGGCGCCCTCCGACCCGACCCAGGCGACGTGGCCGTGTTCGACGACCATGGCGGTGGCGAAGGGGTCGGCGGGGCTGTGGACCTCACCGCCGCGCAGCAGCACGGTGCGGGAGGTCGGGGCGGTGCCAGTACTCATGGGGAACAGTCTCCCGCCCCGCCGCGCCGTCCGGCGCGCGGGGGTCGGGCGGCTCCCCGCCGGTCAGAGGCGGGGCGGGCGGGCCTCGTAGGGCGTGGAGAGCACCACGGTGGTCCGGGAGGACACCCCGGCGAGGGCGCGCACCCGGGCCAGCAGCTCCTCCAGCTCGTGGGGCGTGGCGACGCGGACCTTGAGGATGTAGTTCTCGTCGCCGGCGACGCTGTGGCAGGCCTCGATCTCCGGCACTCCGGCCAGCCGCTCGGCGATGTCGTCGGGGGCGCTGGGGTCGAAGGGTTTCACCGAGATGAAGGCCGTCAGCGGCAGGCCCACCGCCTCGGCGTCGACGACCGCCGCGTAGCCGCGGATGACGCCGCGCTGTTCCAGCCGGCGCACCCGCTGGTGCACGGCCGACGTGGACAGGCCCGTGGCCTTGCCCAGGTCGGTGTAGCTCATCCGCCCGTCCTCGACGAGCAGCCGCACGATCTGTCTGTCCAGCTCCTCCATGCGCAAAAGCTACAGGCAGCGCGCGGGGCGGGCACGGACGCGTCCACGGGTCGGTCGGCGTGGAGGGCGGGGGTGGGCGGTGTGTGGCCTTTGCGCATGAGTATGTGATGAAGGACACACTTCTGGGCCGGGCTCCATGATGTTCACGTGATTACCTGCCCGGGGTGCAGGGAAATGCTTGCTGTGGTCGAGGCCGCAGAGCCGTTCGGCCCAGCCCGAGGGGGAGTACCCATGCACAGTCTTCAGCGCCCTGGCCGTTCCGCGTCCAGGAAGTTCCAGCAGGTCGTCCAGCCCGAACCGGAGGGCGTCGAACCGGACGCCGCGGACGACGAGTTCGATGCCTACGAGGCCTTCGAGATGTACCGGGTCGTCTGCCCGGACTGCGCGCAGCCCATCGCCCTCCTGGCGGACGAGGAGGTCCTGCCGGAGCACGCGCTGTGCGCCTCGCCGTGGAACCCGTTCGGCCTCACCGTGTGCAGCGGCACCGGCCGGGCCGCCGAGGACGCCGAGGCGGCGGACGCGGCGACGGACCCGCAGGAGCAGGAGACCGGTCTGCTGCTCACGCTGCCCGCCGGGCTGGACTGGCGGACGCAGCCCTTCTCGCACGTCGGCGGCCCGGGTTCGCGCCCCATGCGCGCGCCGATCACCCGCCGCCAGATGGACCGCGCCGCCTGACACCGCCGCGCCTCCGCCCTGCATCGCCGCCCGGCACCGCCGCCTGCGCCGCGCCGCCCGGCACCGTCGCCCGGGCCGCGCCGCCCGGTGGCCTCACGAGGGCCGTGCGTCGCCCGACGTCGCGCGGCCGCGAGCCCGAACTGATGCGCTGACGCCCGGCACGGTGACGTGTCGCCGCCCCGGGCGTTCTCCCGGTATGACCGCAACCTCATCGGCCGTCGCCAGACGCCGGCGTGTGTTCGTGCCGGGCCCGGTGGAGGCGCCGGCGGCTTCGGAGCCGGCGTCCGAGGATCCGCCCATCTACCGCGATCTGCTGCGGAGCTGGGCGGACGGAGGGCGGGCACTTCCGGGCCGTCACGACCCGGAGTGGACCCGCCTGGCGACCCCGCCGGGCCGACGGCAGCCGGTCAGCGGGACTCGGGGCCCAGCAGGTGACGGCCGATGACCATCCGCTGGATCTGGTTCGTGCCCTCGACGATCTGCAGCACCTTGGCCTCCCGCATGTACCGCTCCACCGGGAAGTCCGCGGTGTAGCCGTAGCCGCCGAGCACCTGGACGGCGTCGGTGGTGACCTTCATGGCGGCGTCGGTGCAGAACAGCTTGGCCATCGCCGCCTGCCTGGAGAACGGACGGCCGGCGTCGCGCAGCCGTGCGGCGGCGAGGTAGAGCGCGCGGCCCGCCTCGATCTGGGTGGCCATGTCGGCGAGCAGGAAGCGCAGGCCCTGGAAGTCGCCTATGGGGCGGCCGAACTGGCGGCGGTCGCCGGCGTAGGCGGCTGCGGCGTCCAGCGCGGCCTGGGCCACGCCGATCGCGCAGGCGGCGATGCCGAGGCGGCCGGAGTCCAGTGCGGCCAGCGCGATGGTGAAGCCCTGGCCCTCGTCGCCGATCCGGCGGTCGTCGCCGAGCCGGACGCCGTCGAAGTGGACCTGGGCGGTGGGCGAGCCCTTCATGCCCATCTTCTTCTCGGGCGCGGCCGCGGAGAGGCCGGGCGCGTCGCCCGGGACCAGGAAGGCGCTGATGCCGCGGGGGCCCTCGCCGCCGGTGCGGGCCATCAGGGTGTAGAAGTCGGCGATGCCGCCGTGGGTGATCCACGCCTTGGTGCCCTCGACGACCCAGTCGCCGTCCGCGCCGTCACGGACCGCGCGGGTGCGCAGGGAGCCGGCGTCGGAACCGGAGGCGGGCTCGGACAGGCAGTAGGCGCCCAGCAGGCCGCCGCCGAGCATCGCGGGCAGGTGCTCCAGCCGTTGCTGCTTGCTGCCGAAGTGGGCCAGCGCGTGACAGGAGAGGGTGTGGACGCTCACTCCGAGGCCGACGGTGAGGCGGGCCGCGGCGAGCTCCTCCAGGACCTGGAGGTAGACCTCGTAGGGCTGGTCGCCGCCGCCGTACTCGACCGAGTAGGGCAGCCCGAGGAGTCCGGCCTCGGAGAGCAGGGCGAAGAGCTCGCGCGGGAAGACGCCCGCGTCCTCCTCGTCGGCGGCCTTGGGGGCGATCTCGCGCTGGGCGATGTCGCGGACCAGCGCGAGCAGGTCCCGGCCCTCCTCGGTGGGCAGCGCGCGGTCTACCGGCTGCGGGGCACCATGATCGGTCATGGCGGTGTTCTCCTCCCTGTACAGGCGCAGGGCGGGCGACCGCGTGGATGATGCGGGACCCGCCGGCTCACGAGCAGATCCGACGCCCTTCCGGGTCGCGGAAGAAAACGGCAGGTCGGCGGCTGCGCGCTGTGAGTATGCCCGGTAGCCGTCGCCGCGTCACCGGTTAACGGTCGCTTACTTGTAACGGATGGAGAACATGTCCTCCCGGCACGCCCGGGGGCGGCGGGAAAGCAGAAGGAGCCCGGCCGTGGGGGCCGGGCTCCTTCTGCTGTGCCGTCGGGTCAGACCAGGCCGAGGCGGGTGACCAGCATGGCCACCACCACGACCAGGACCCAGCCGGCGATGTTCTCGACGAGGCTGTTGTCGTCGTCGTCCTTCGGGCCGCCGGTGAGGGTGCGGGTCAGGGTGGCAGTCGCTGCGCTCATGGTGTCTCGCTCGGGTCGCGTGCGGTGGAGGATCCCCCCGGCGCCCGGCCGCGCGGCCGGATTCCGTTCCTCCACCATGCCATCGCCCAGGGCCCCCCGGGCGGAGACCTTGGTCACAAGATCGCAGGTCAGCGCTCCGGGAGGCCCTTGCCGGGGGGTCGTCAGCGGAT
The DNA here is from genome assembly GCF_040295685.1 of Streptomyces sp. NPDC002734. NCBI lineage: Bacteria > Bacillati > Actinomycetota > Actinomycetes > Kitasatosporales > Streptomycetaceae > Streptomyces > Streptomyces sp. NPDC002734. The sequence goes on along the minus strand of NZ_JBEOVU010000051.1, from coordinate 29,553 downwards.
GCCGACGGCCTCCAGCGCGCGCCGCTGGGCGGGCGTGGGGTGCGCCGGGAAGTACAGGTAGCAGACGCCGCCCGTGCCGGAGGAGACCTTGCCGCTGGCGTTGTACCGCTTGGTGCGGAGCCAGATGTTCTCCCACTCGGACCGCTTGTAGACGCGGCGGACCGCCTCGTTGCTCGGCGAGGCCGGGTCGTTGGCGATGACGTCGCCCTCGGCGGTGAAGCCGATCACCGTCATCAGGTGGCCCGAGGTGCCGTAGCCCGCGCCGGTGAGCTCGGTGGCGAGGAAGGACTGCGACGTTATGGCCGGGATGCCCGCGGCGACCAGCGTCTCCAGGTCGGTGAGCGACTCCAGCCGGGTCACCACGCCCTGCAGCCCGGGGTAGGTGGCGGCGTAGGCGGCGTTGAACGGCCAGTTGCCGCAGCCGTCGTACTGGAAGTCGAAGGTGTGGCGCGCCGCGTGGCAGACCTGCGGGTCGGCGAACTCCGGGTTCACCCAGGCCAGCTGCTCGGCGGTGGGCTTGCGGCCCCAGTACTCGATGATCATCTGCGAGGAGGTGGGGCTGCACCAGGCCTCGCCGCCGTTGTCGTACTCGGGGTACTGGCCGACGTGGGTGTTCTGCGAGTAGCGCGGCACCGCCAGCTCGCGGGCGACCCGCGGGGTGGAGGCGGGGACGGTGAAGCGGTCCGGGACGTCGGAGCCCATCGCGCCCAGCCGCCAGACCGTGGGCGTGGCCTTCGAGCCCGGACGGCGGTAGAGGGTGAGGCGCAGCCGGTAGGAGACCAGGCGCAGGCCGGTGGAGGCGTCGTCGACGGAGAAGGTGTCGGTCCAGATCGTGCTCTTGCCGTCGGTCTGGTCGTCCACCGAGGTGCGGCGGATGTCCTGGTCGCCGGCGGCCCAGCGGCCCATCACGTACCAGGGGGTGTCGGTGCCGTCGTTGTAGGTGCCCTGCAGCTCGACCTGGATCCAGGTGCCGTCCGGGGTGTCGGCGTTCCAGCTGGGGATCACCTCGGTGGCGGGGACCTTGAGCCGGTGGGGCTGCGAGGTCCAGGTGGCGTACTCCCAGGAGGCGGTGGTCCCGGTGTGCGGGTCGGCGTAGTCGCTCACGCCCGCGGGGGTCGCGATGACGATGCCCGGGCGGGCGCCGGCCACGGGCCGCACGCCGCGGGCGCGGCCCTCGAACCAGTCGGCGTAGGTGACCCAGGCCCGGTTGTCCACCAGCCCCTTGGCCTTGGCCGCGGCGGCGCCCGTGCCGGCGTCGGCGGCGTCCGTCGGGGCCGCGGTCGCGGGAACCGCGGCGGCCCCGGTGACCGCCACGGCGACCGCCGCGGCAAGAACGGTTCTGCGGGACGGCTGCTGTGCTCTGCTGCTCATGACTGTTCGGCCCCCTGGGGTGTGTGTCAGGTGACGGTGTCCGCGGCACCGGCCCCCACTATGGCCATGCGATCCGCCGCCGATCCAGTACCTCGGCCGTTCCCGGTGCGACAATATTGGTATGGACCTCTGGCGGATACATCGGCGTGGGGCCGGGCGGGGAGACGGGCGGACCTAGAGTGGAGGCGTGTCCGAAGCCCTCGCCGCCGCGCTGCTGCGGCTGCCCCCTTCCTGCGGCCCGGTCCGGCTGATCGGCGTCGACGGGCACGCGGGTTCCGGCAAGAGCACCTTCGCGGACCGCCTGGCCCGGGCCCTCGGCGGCGCCCCGGTCCTCCATCTCGACGACATCGCCACCCATGAGGAGCTGTTCTCCTGGACGGGGCGGCTCGCCACCCAGGTGCTGGAGCCGCTGCGGGAGGGCCGCGTGGCTCGGTACGCGCCCTACGACTGGACCGCCCGCCGCTTCGGCGCGCCCCGCCCCCTGCCGCCCGCGCCGGCGGTGCTGCTCGAGGGCGTCGGCGCGGGGCGCCGGGAGCTGCGTCCGCACCTGGCACGGCTGATCTGGATGGACCTGCCGGCCGAGGAGTCCTGGCGGCGCGGCCGCCGCCGGGACGGCGAGGAGCAGCGGGAGTTCTGGGACGACTGGGAGGCGGCCGAGCGCGCGCACTTCGCGCGCGACCCCTCGCGTCCCCACGCACATCTACTGGTGCGTCAACTGGGTCGTGGGTACCGGTTGTCGGAGGGCACGACCTCCATTTTTCTCACGTTCGGTGACGAGCGGTCGGCGCCCCGCGAACACCCCTTCCAGCACCCGGGACACGACGCCCGACCGTGACGTCGGGACGGGTTGACCCCGGGACCGTGCAGGTCTTACGTTCTCCATGCGCGGCCGGTGAACGGCCGCTCATGGACGCGAAGCCCCCGGTTGTTCCCCCGTGACCGGGGGCTTCGTTCTGCCCCGGACCGGCCCCACGGGCGCCCCGCGCCCCCTGATGCTCACCGTCCGTGACCGCGCGGTGCCGCAGCGGTGCGCCGGTGGTGCTCCACGCGCCCTCACTTCGCCCTTCGGGCCCCGTCGACCCCATGGGTACGATGCCTTCGGTGCGTCCGTCGGTCCGCCGCCGCATGGCCAACCGGGGCCGGTGGCCGGGCGGTTCGGCCGAGGCGGTCACCGGGGCCGGCCCGGTGGCGAGGGGACGGGGGCACGGTTTGTGGGGGACGACGACGTGAGGGAATTCGGCACGCGGGGCCCCGGTGCCCCCGCCGATCTGGCCTGGCTGCGAGGGGTGGACGCCTACGCCATGGGCGCCTACCCGCAGGCGGAGGAGGAGTTCCGCACCGCGGTGCGGCTGGACCCCGGCATGGCGGACGCGTGGCTGGGCCTGCACGCCCTGCGGGTGGACACCACGACGGCGCTGCTGCGGATGCACCAGCACGGCGACCGTTTCGGCGAGCAGCGCACCCGGCACGGCAGGCCGCTCAACTCCTGGTACTGGCTGGGCTGGTGGGTGCAGCCGGTGCTGGAGAGCGGCCGGGACCTGCTGCTGGCGTACGCCTCGCACTGGCTGGACGGCCGTCACGTGCCCGAACTCGACCGTGCGCTCGGCTCGTTACCGCCGGCCGCCTCGGACGCCCAGGTCCGGTTCCTGCACGCCTGCCGCGCCTATCTGGTCAAGGACTGGGACCAACTGGTGCGGCACACGGAGCCGTTGCTGGACGACCCGGCGCTGGGCATCGAGGCCAGGCTCTTCGGCGGGATGGCCCGGGTGCGGCTGGAGATGTACGGGCAGGCGGAGCCGCTGCTGTCGGCCGCGCTGATGCGGTGCCGCAGCGAGCAGCCGCAGCGCAAGGAGCTGCGGTACTGGCTGGCCCGCGCCCACGAGGGCACCGGCCGGACCGCCGCCGCGCTGCCCCTGTACCGCGCGGTGCACCACGTCGATCCCTCGTTCATGGACACCTCGGCCCGGCTGGCGGCCATCTCCGAGGGGGACGGCTGGGACGAGGACGCGGAGCTCGGCATCGACGGCTACGCGGGCTTCCCCCTCTCCCCCGCCGGCGAGGGCGCGGAGGGTCTGGACCCGATGGCCGGGACGGCGGGACGGGACGTGGGCGTGAAGGTCTCCGACCCGGACCCCGGCACCACGCCGCTGTCCTCGCCGGACACGGTGCGCGAGAAGGCCTTCGCCCCGCTCCGGCACGTCCCCTCGGGGCCCGCCGATCCGGCGCTGCTGGAGGAGGCGCTGGCCGAGCTGGAGCGCATGGTCGGTCTGGAGCCGGTGAAGCGGCAGGTCAAGGCGCTGTCGGCGCAGCTGAACATGGCGCGGCTGCGGGCCGACCAGGGGCTGCCGGTGCGGCCCCCGAAGCGGCACTTCGTCTTCTCCGGGCCGTCGGGAACGGGCAAGACCACGGTGGCCCGGATACTCGGACGGGTCTTCTACGCGCTGGGGCTGCTCGGCGGGGACCACCTGGTCGAGGCGCAACGGGCGGACCTGGTGGGCGAGTTCCTCGGCCAGACCGCCGTGAAGGCCAACGAGCTGATCGACTCCGCGCTGGGCGGGGTGCTGTTCGTCGACGAGGCGTACTCGCTGGTCAACACCGGGTACGGCAAGGGCGACGCCTACGGCGACGAGGCCCTGCAGGTGCTGCTGAAGCGGGCCGAGGACAACCGGGACCACCTGGTGGTGATACTCGCCGGCTACCCCGAGGGCATGGACCGGCTGCTGGCCGCCAACCCCGGTCTGTCCTCCCGCTTCACCACCCGGGTGGACTTCCCCTCCTACCGGCCCGACGAACTGTGCGCGATCGGCGAGGTGCTGGCCGAGGAGAATAAGGACGTCTGGGACGCGGAGGCGCGCGAGGAACTGCTGTCCATCAGCGCCTACGTGGTCGAGCAGGGGTGGATCGACGAGCTGGGCAACGGGCGGTTCCTGCGCACCCTGTACGAGAAGAGCTGCGCCTACCGCGACCTGCGGCTGTCGGCGATCCCGCAGGACACGGAGCTGTCCCGGGAGGACCTGTCGACGCTGCGGCTGCCGGACCTGATGCAGGCGTACGGGGAGGTCCTCGCGGGACGCGAACCGGCGTCCGGCGACGAGTGACGGGGGCGGGGGCCCTGCCGTGGAAGCTTCCGCGGGAGGGCACGGTGCGCCCTCCCGCGGGAGCTTCCTCTCAGGAGGCCAACCGGTGGGCCGGGTCGCGGACCTCGCCGACCAGCAGCTCCAGGACGTCCTCCAGCGCGACCAGGCCGAGCGCGCGGCCCGAGCCGTCGGTGACCGCCGCCAGGTGGGCGGCGGCCCGGCGCATCACGGTGAGCGCGTCGTCCAGCGGGAGGCCGGCGGGCAGCTCCGTCATCGGGCGGCGGACCCTCGGGGGGACCGGCCCGTCGGCGTCGTCCAGGTCCAGGACGTCCTTGACGTGCAGGTAGCCCAGGAAGACGTCTCCCTCCCCCACCACCGGGAACCGGGAGAACCCGGTGCGCGCGGTGAGGCCGACCACCTCCCCCGGGGTGACCAAGGGGCCGACGGTGACCAGGGACTCGCGCGGCAGCAGCACGTCCGTGACCGGGCGCGAGCCCAGTTCGAGGGCGTCCTCGAGCCGTTCGGCGTCCTCCGGGTCGAGCAGGCCGGCCTGGCCCGCGTCCTCCACCAGCCGGTTGAGCTGCTCGCTGGTGAAGACCGCCTCGACCTCGTCCTTGGTCTCGACCCGGAACAGCCGCAGGACCGCCCCGGCGCACGCCCCGAGGGCCGCGGTGACGGGGCCGCACAGCCGCGCGAAGGCGACCAGTCCGGGTCCCAGCCACAACGCGGCCTTCTCGGGCGCCGCCATGGCCAGGTTCTTGGGCACCATCTCGCCGATCACCAGGTGGAAGAAGACCACCACGGCGAGGGCGAGGACGTAGCCCAGCGGATGGATCATGGCGTCCGGCACCCGGAGGGCGGTGAACACCGGCTCCAGCAGATGCGCCAGGGTCGGCTCGGCGACCGCGCCCAGGGTGAGCGAGCAGACGGTGATGCCGAACTGGGCGGCGGCCATCATCCGGGGCAGGTGCTCCAGGCCGTACAGGACCTGCCGGGCGCGAGCGGTGCCGAGCGGTTCGATCTGGCTGCGGCGCACCGAGACCAGCGCGAACTCGGCTCCGACGAAGAAGCCGTTGCCCAGCACCAGCAGGGCCGCGAAGAGCAGTTGCAGCGCGCTCATCGGGCGGCCTCCGCCAGGTGCTGCGCGACCGGCCGGCCCTCGCCGGAGGGTGCGGCGCCGGAGGCCGGCTCCAGCACCACGGCCGGGGACGGGGCGGCCGGCACGGCGGCCACCGGTCCGGCCTTCAGCAGCCGGACCCGCTCGGCCCGGTTGTGCCCGACCTGGAGGACCCGCAGCCGCCAGCCCGGCAGCTCGACGGTGTCCCCCACGGCCGGGATCCGCCCGAGGAGACCGGCGACCAGTCCGGCCACCGTCTCGTAGGGTCCCTCCGGCGGCCGAAGCCCGGCCCGGCCCAGCAGGTCGATCCGGCAGGCGCCGTCGGCGTCCCAGGCGGGCGCGCCGTCCTCCGCGGGGACGGGGGCCAGCTCGGGCACGTCCAGCCCGTCGTGCTCGTCTCGGACCTCGCCGACCAGTTCCTCGACGATGTCCTCCAGGGTGACCACGCCGGCCGTGCCGCCGTACTCGTCGACGACCACCGCGATCGGCTGCTCGGTGCGCAGCCGGGTCAGCAGGGGCCGCACCGGGAGGGTCTCGGGGACCAGCAGCGCGGGCCGGCACAGGCGGGTCACCGGGGTGCGCAGGCGCTCCGTTGCGGGGACGGCCAGCGCGTCCTTGAGGTGGGCCATGCCGACGATCTCGTCGATCCGCTCCCGGTAGACGGGGAAGCGGGAGAGGCCGGTGGCCCGGGTCAGGTTGATCACGTCCTCGGCGGTCGCCGAGGCCTGCAGGGCGGCGACGCGCACCCGCGGGGTCATCACGTGCTGGGCGGTCAGGTCGCCCAGGGAGAGGGTGGACAGGGTGCGCACGAACAGGTCCGCGGTGTCCTGTTCGAGGGTGCCGGCCCGGGCGGAGTGCCGGGCCAGCGAGACCAGCTCGCCCGGGGTGCGGGCGGAGGCGAGTTCCTCCGCGGGCTCGAAGCCCAGGGCGCGCACCAGCCGGTTGGCGACCGTGTTCAGCCCGGCGATCACCGGGCGGAAGAGGCGGGCGAACCGGTGCTGGGGCCCGGCCACGAAGCGGGCCACCTGGAGCGGCCGGGAGACGGCCCAGTTCTTGGGCACCAGCTCGCCGATCACCATCTGCACCGCGGACGCGAGCAGCATGCCCACCGCCACGCAGACGCCGGGGACGACGCCCTCGGGCAGCCCGGCCGCGGTGAACGGGCCGTGCAGCAGCTCGGCGAGCGCGGGCTCGGCGAGCATGCCGACGACGAGGGAGGTGATGGTGATGCCGAGCTGGGTCCCGGAGAGCTGGAAGGAGAGTTCCCTGAGGGAGTCGACCACGCGGCGGGCACGCCGGTCGCCCTCGGCGGCCGCGCGCTCCGCCTCGGGGCGGTCGACGGTCACCAGGCCGAACTCGGCGGCCACGAAGAAACCGTTGGCCAGGATCAGCAGGAAGGCGGCTGCCAGGAGCAGCAGGGGGATGGTCATGTGGCCGCCGCCTCCGCGATGCCGCGGAACGGGTCCGCGTCAGGTCGGGCAGGGGCGGCGCAAGTACTGCAGGACGGTCCGTCCATCGCCGGAGTCAGTCACTCCTCGGATCGCAGGAGCCCCCGGGGGTGCCGGCCGGCGGGCCGGGCTGGGCTCGGGGGCGGAGGCGTCACCGTGACGCCCCGGCTGACAGGTTAATCAACACAGGCCCGTCCGCGGCAGGGGTGACTGCGCCGTGCGGGGGTGCCGGTGCTTCCGCGCGCCCCCCGCGGGCGGTTCCGCCTCAGGCGGGGCGGACCGCCGTCCTGGCCTCCACCAGGGCCCGCAGGGCGCGGGCGTCGCGCAGCGCCTGTTCCCTGGCCACGCCCGGCTGGATGCCCAGGACGGGCAGGCTGGTGCCGTCGGAGAGGTCGAGGAACACCCACGGGTCGCCCGGCCGCAACCGGACCTGGACGATCTCCGCCCACTCCAGCCGCCGGCGGGAGGCGATGTTGACCACCGTGACGCAGCTCTCCTCGGCGTGCACCCGGGGCCGGGCCAGCATCCACAGGACGCCGAACGCCAGCGCGCCGGTGAACACGAAGCTGAGCCGCTCCCCCACACCGAGGTGGGGCAGCAGCAGGGCCACGACGGTCAGCACCACGAACATGACGGCGCCCAGCGCCAGCAGCACCGCGCGGGTGCGGCCGGGCCGGAAGGTGACGGGGAGCGCGGGCAGGTCCGTCGTGGTCATGCGGTGTCCTCGGTGTGCTCGGTCTCCTCGGAGCGGGCCGCCCCCGGGATCGCCGGGGGCGCGGCGGCTCAGAGGCGGCAGGCGTGGATGGCGGTGGTCAGGATGGCGCGGGCGCCGATGTCGTAGAGGTCGTCCATGATCCTCTGCGCGTCGGCGGAGGGCACCATGGCGCGGACCGCGACCCAGCCCTCGTTGTGCAGCGGGGAGACGGTCGGGGACTCAAGGCCAGGGGTGAGCGCGACGGCCTTCTCCAGCTGCTCGACGCGGCAGTCGTAGTCCATCATCACGTAGGTCCGGGCCACCAGGACGCCCTGCAGGCGGCGCAGGAACTGCTGGACCTTGGGCTCGTCGGCGGGGGCGCCGGTGCGGCGGACCACCACGGCCTCGGACTTCATGATCGGGTCGCCGAAGACCTCGAGCCCCGCGTTGCGCAGCGAGGTGCCGGTCTCCACGACGTCGGCGATGACCTCGGCGACGCCGAGCTCGATGGCCGTCTCGACCGCGCCGTCCAGGTGGACCACGGAGGCGTTCACGCCCTGCTCGGCCAGGTACTTGTCGACGATGCCCTCGTAGGAGGTGGCGACGGTCTTGCCGGAGAGGTCCGACAGGTCCGTCACCGCGCCGGGCCTGGCGGCGAACCGGAAGGTGGAGCGGGCGAAGCCGAGCGGGAGGATCTCCTCGGCGTCCGCGCCGGAGTCGATCAGCAGGTCGCGGCCGGTGACGCCGATGTCGAGGCGGCCGGAGGAGACGTAGATGGCGATGTCGCGGGGGCGGAGGTAGAAGAACTCCACCTCGTTGACCGGGTCGACGACCCGCAGCTCCTTGGACTCGCGGCGCTGCTGGTAGCCGGCCTCATGCAGCATCGCCGCCGCAGGCCCGGAGAGGGAACCCTTGTTGGGGACGGCGATGCGCAGCATGAAACGGCTTCCTTCGGTTTGACGTCGCTGGACGTGGGAGGTGCGGACGAACAGGGGGAACCGGCGCCGCGGGAGGCGGCGCGGCGGGGGCGTGCGAAGACGGCGAAGGCGCGCGGACGGGCCTAGAGATGGGCGTACACGTCGTCCAGGGAGATGCCGCGGGCGACCATCATCACCTGGACGTGGTACAGCAGCTGCGAGATCTCCTCGGCGGCGGCTTCCTTGCCCTCGTACTCGGCGGCCATCCAGACCTCGGCCGCCTCCTCGACCACCTTCTTGCCGATGGCATGGACGCCCTTGTCCACCAGTTCGGCGGTGCGGGAGGTGGCGGGGTCGCCGTGCTCGGCCTTGTGCCGGAGCTCCGTGAAGAGCTCCTCGAAAGTCTTCTTGGACATGGTGACCCCCACCCTACGCGCCCCCGCGACACGTCACCGCCAGGGTTCGGATACTGAACGCAGGGTGGTCGCGGTGGAGACCGCGGCGGTCACCGCCTCGTGCCCCTTGTCCTCGTTCGAGCCGGGCAGGCCGGCGCGGTCCAGCGCCTGCTCCTCGGTGTCGCAGGTGAGCACGCCGAACCCGACGGGGACGCCGGTGTCCACCGAGACCTGGACGAGCCCCCGGGTGACGCCCTCGCACACGTAGTCGAAGTGCGGGGTGCCGCCGCGGATGACGACGCCGAGCGCGACGACCGCGTCGTAGCCGCGCTGCGCCAGCACCTTGGCGACCACCGGGAGCTCGAAGCTGCCCGGGACGCGCAGCAGCGTCGGCTCGGTGATGCCGAGCTCGGTCAGGGCGCGCAGGGCGCCGTCGACCAGTCCGTCCATGACCTTCTCGTGCCACTGCGCCGCGACGACGGCGACCCGGAGGTCTCCGCAGTTCTCGACGGTCAGTTCGGGTGCGCCCTTGCCGCTCACGTGCTCTCCTGGGGTGCTTCGGGGTGGAACCGGTGGGATGGGATGGGGGTCGGGGACGGTGGGGCCCCCGGGGCGGGTCGGTGGGTCACTGGTCGCCGCAGCCGGCCACCGCGCCGTCCTGGTCGAGCCAGGGCAGGTCGTGGCCCATCCGGTCGCGCTTGGTGCGCAGGTACCGGACGTTGTGCTCGCCGGCCTGCACGGGCATCGGGATCCGGGCGAGGATCTCCATGCCGTGGCGGGCGAGGGCATCGGTCTTGTCGGGGTTGTTGGTCATCACGCGCACGGTCCGGGCGCCGAGGTCGGCGAGGATCTGCGCGCCGGCCCCGTAGTCCCGGGCGTCGGCGGGCAGGCCGAGCTCGAGGTTGGCGTCGAGGGTGTCGTGGCCGCGTTCCTGCAGTTCGTAGGCGCGCAGCTTGGACATCAGGCCGATGCCGCGGCCCTCGTGCCCGCGCAGGTAGACCAGCACCCCGCGGCCCGCCTCGTGGATGCGCTCCAGCGAGGCCTCCAGCTGGGGTCCGCAGTCGCAGCGCAGCGAGTGGAAGACGTCGCCGGTGAGGCACTCCGAGTGCAGCCGCACCAGCAGGTCACGGCCGTCGCCGATGTCCCCGTGGACCAGGGCGACGTGCTCGACGCCGTCGACGGTGGAGCGGTAGCCGTAGGCGGTGAAGTCGCCGAAGCGGGTGGGCAGCCGGACCTGGGCCTCGCGGCGCACGGTGGGCTCGGCGGAGCGCCGGTAGGCGATCAGGTCCTCGATGGAGACGATGGTCAGCCCGTGCTTGCGCGCGAAGGGCACCAGGTCGGGCAGCCGCAGCATCCGGCCGTCCTCCCCGGCGATCTCCACGATGACGCCGGCGGGCCGCTTCCCGGCGAGCCGGGCCAGGTCGACGGCGGCCTCGGTGTGGCCGGGGCGCTCCAGCACGCCGCCGGAGCGGGCGCGCAGCGGGAAGACGTGGCCGGGGCGCACGAAGTCGTCCGGTCCGGCCGTGCCGCCGGCCAGCAGGCGCAGGGTGGCGGCGCGGTCCTCGGCGGAGATGCCGGTGGTGACGCCGTGCGCGGCGGTGGCGTCCACGGAGACGGTGAACGCGGTCTTCATGGACTCGGTGTTCGCCTCGTCCTGCACCATCTGCGGCAGGCGCAGGCGGTCGAGCTCGTCGGCCTCCATGGGGGCGCAGATCAGCCCGCGGCACTCGCTCATCATGAAGGCCACGACCTCGGGGGTGGCCGCCTCGGCGGCGATCACCAGGTCGCCCTCGTTCTCGCGGTTCTCGTCGTCGACGACCACCACGGGGCGGCCGGCCGCGATGTCCGCGATCGCCTGCTCGACGGGGTCGAGGGCGAGGATCAGGGCGTCCGGATCCTCGGGGTGGCGGGGGTTCGGGGTCCAGGCGGGTGCCGTCATGCCGGCGTTCCTTCCAGAGCGGGTCGCTGGGCTGCGCGGGAGCGGATCCACCAGTCGCGCATGCCCCACAGGACGAGTGCCCCGTAGACGAGATAGATGAGACCGGAGAAGGCGAGTCCGCCCGCGAAGTTCAGCGGGACGCCGACCAGGTCGACCAGGAGCCAGGCGAACCAGAACTCGACCATGCCCTTGGCCTGCGCGTACATGGCTACCAGGGTGCCGACGAAGATGTAGGCGTCGGCCCACGGGCTCCAGGAGAGGGTGGGGAAGAGCGTGAACAGCCCGCCGACGGCGAGGGTTCCGGTCAGGGCGCCCGCGACCAGCGCGGCGCGCTCGCCCGGGGTGGCGAAGCGGACCTGGACGGCGCCGTCCGCGGAGGTCCTGCGGCCCAGCTGCCAGGCGCGCCAGCCCCAGACGGCCACCGCGACGACCACCAGCTGCTTGCCGACGCCGCCCGCCTGCTGCACGGATATGTTCGCGGCGATCAGCACCAGGCCGGACACCAGCTGGAGCGGCCAGGTCCAGACGTTGCGCCGCCAGCCGAGGGCGAGCGCGACGAGGCCCAGGGTGTTGCCGATCAGGTCGGACCAGATGATGTGCTGCCCGAGGACGGTGAACGCCTGCGCGTTGAGCCAGTTCACCGGTCGTCCTCCGTCCGGCCCGCGAGGGTGAGCCGCTCCACGTACTTGGCGACGACGTCCACCTCGAGGTTGACCGGGTCGCCGGCCTTCTTGGCGCCGAGCGTGGTCAGCGCGAGAGTGGTGGGGATGAGGCTGACGGTGAAGAAGTCCTGGCCGGCCTCGACGACGGTGAGGCTGATGCCGTCGACGGTGATGGACCCCTTGCCGACCACGTAGCGGGACAGCTCCGCGGGCAGCGAGATCCGGACGACCTCCCAGTGCTCGGAGGCCTGGCGGTCCAGGATCGTTCCCGTGCCGTCGACGTGGCCCTGCACGATGTGCCCGCCCAGGCGGCCCCCGACGGGGGTGGGGCGTTCGAGGTTGACGCGCGATCCCACGGTCAGCGCGCCGAGGCTGGACCGCTTGAGGGTCTCGGCCATGACGTCCGCGGTGAACTCGTCGCCCTCGTGCTCGACGACGGTGAGGCAGACTCCGTTGACGGCGATCGAGTCGCCGTGTTTGGCGCCCTCGGTGACGACGGGGCCTCGCAGCCGGAACCGTGCGGCGTCGTCGAGCTGCTCGACGGCCGTCACCTCACCCAGCTCTTCGACGATGCCGGTGAACACTTCCCGGGTCCTCCTGCCGTGACGGGCACGGACTCCGGGGCTGCCGACGACGGCAGAACATACGGGCACACGGTTCGCACCGCGTACAGCTCGACCAGCTACGAAACGCCGGACGGGAAGGGGGCCACGGGCGCACGCCTGCCGACCGCGCCCAGGGCACGGCCAGGACGACGACCCGCGGGCGACCACCCGCTCCGACGGTCCGGCACGGTCGTGCCTGCCCGTCGCGCACTGCCTCCCATCCGGACTTTAACCGTCGGTCCAGGAATTTCACCTGGTCAACCGACCGCTGGAAGCGGCCGGGTCGCGGACTGTAACCGCCGGTTCGGATTTTCACCGACCCCGGAGTGCGCTGTTGGTCATTGATCTGACACGCCCAGTGTGCCATGTCACCCGGTTCCCGAGGAAGGCCCCCTCTGTGGACTGACTCACATCGGGTGGTCGCTCACGTGTACGGTCAGGTCGGTGCACAGTGCACCGGATCGCCCCCGGGGAGGGACCGCGTGTCCGACACGTCGACCGGCCGACCGGCCTACGGAGCAGGTCAGGTACGGAAGGCCCGCTACGCCGTGGCCACGGTGTTCGCGGTGCACGGCGCGGTGGCGGGATCGTTCGCCTCCCGGGTGCCCTGGGTCGCGGACCACGCCTCGGTGAGCGCGGGACAGCTGGGTCTGGCGCTGGCGATGCCCGCGCTGGGCGCCTCGCTGGCGATGCCGCTGGCCGGCCGGATCACGCACGTGCTGGGTGCTCGGGCCGCCCAGCGGATGCTGCTCGCGGGCTGGACGCTCTCCCTGGTGCTGCCCGGACTCGCTCCGAACCTCCTCACCCTGTGCCTCGCCCTGTTCGTGTACGGCGCCACCTCCGGGATGGCGGACGTCGTGATGAACGCGAGCGGCGTGGAGGTGGAGAACCTCCTGGACCGGTCGATCATGTCCGGCCTGCACGGCATGTGGAGCACGGGCGCGCTGCTGGGCTCGGCCGGCGGCACGCTGGCCGCGCACCTGGACGCGGACGGGCGCCTGCACTTCGCCGTCGCCGCGGCGGTCCTGACGGTGGTGGGCCTGGTCGCCTGTTCCTGGCTGCTGGACATCCGGGCCGCGGTGGACGAGGAGCCGCCGCCGCGGTTCGCGCTGCCGCCGCGTTCCGCGCTGCTGATCGGCGCGATCGGCTTCTGCGCGGTCTTCGCCGAGGGCGCCAGCCTCGACTGGTCGGCGGTCTACCTGCGTGACGTCCTCGGGTCCTCGGCGACCCTGGCCGCCGCCTGCACCACCGGTTTCACCCTGACCATGGCGCTGGCCCGGTTCGCCGGCGACCCGGTGGTCGACCGTTTCGGCGCCGTGCGCTCGGTGCGGGTGAGCGGCGCGCTGGCCGCGCTCGGCGGGGTGCTGGTGGTCCTCGCCCCGCACCCGGCGGTCGCCATGACCGGGTTCGCGCTGCTGGGTCTGGGCATCGCCGTGGTGGTGCCGCTGTGCTTCGCCGCCGCCGGTCGCAGCGGCCCCAACCCGAGCCAGGCCATCGCGGGCGTCGCCACCATCACCTACACCTCGGGGCTGGTCGCCCCGGGGGCGATCGGCGCGCTGGCCGAGGCCACCAGCCTGGTGGTGTCGTTCGCCCTGGTGACGCTGCTCGCCTGCGGGGTGGCCGGCTTCGCCGGGGTGCTGCGCGCGGGGGACCGGGAGCGGGGAGCGGGACCGGCGGGCGGATCCGGCCCGGGTCCGGCGTCGGGGAAGGGCGAGCAGACCGGGGTGTCCGGTGCGTCCCGGGCCTCGGAGCATCCCGCGGGGTGATCGCTGTCGCCATCCGCCACAATGATGCGGACAGCGATCCTCCGGTTGAGCAGAATCGATCAGGCCCGGAGATCTAGGGAACCCCAGAAAGCGGAACATCTATGGACCTCGGCGTGCGCTGGAAACTGCACGGCGACGGGCGTACGCCCGCACCCGGAGCAGTGGTACGCCCGGACGAACGGCTCTCCTGGCCGCGGACCGCCGGGCTCGGCGCGCAGCACGTGGTCGCCATGTTCGGCGCCTCGTTCGTGGCTCCCATCCTGATGGGCCTGGACCCGAACCTGGCGATCATGATGTCGGGCGTCGCGACGATCATCTTCCTGCTGGTGACCCGCGGCCGGGTGCCCAGCTACCTGGGCTGCTCGCTCTCCTTCGTGGGCGTCGCCGCGGTGATCCGCGCCCAGGGCGGCTCCAGCGCCACCGTGACCGGCGCGGTGTTCTGCGTCGGCGTGGCGCTCTTCCTGGTCGGCCTGGCGGTCCAGAAGTTCGGCGCCCGCATCATCCACGCGGCGATGCCGCCGGTGGTCACCGGCGCCGTCGTGATGCTGATCGGCTTCAACCTGGCCCCGGTCACCGCCACCACCTACTGGCCGCAGGACCAGTGGGTGGCGCTGCTGACCATGCTGTTCACCGGCTTCGCGGTGATCGCCCTGCGGGGTTTCTGGTCCCGCGTCGCGATCTTCCTGGGCCTGATCTTCGGCTACGGGATCTCCTGGCTGTTCGACGTGGTCCTGGGGCAGATCCACTCCGCCGACGCCGCCGGCAAGGTCGTCGACCACTGGCGCCTGGACCTCTCCGGGGTGCGGGACGCCGCCTGGTTCGGCCTGCCCGACTTCCACGGCCCGGCGTTCGACTGGTCCGCGATCCTGGTGGCGCTGCCCGTGGTGATCGCCCTGATCGCCGAGAACACCGGCCACATCAAGGCCGTCGGTGAGATGACCGGCGACCCGATGGACGACAAGCTGGGCAAGGCGATCTCCGCCGACGGCATCGGCTCGATGCTGTCCACCGCGGTGGGCGGCCCGCCCAACACTACCTACTCCGAGAACATCGGCGTGATGGCGGCGACCCGGGTCTACTCGACGGCCGCCTACTGGGCCGCCGCCTGCTTCGCCCTGCTGTTCGGTCTGTGCCCCAAGTTCGGCGCGGTCGTCGCGGCCATCCCGGGCGGCGTCCTCGGCGGCATCACGGTGATCCTCTACGGCATGATCGGCCTGCTGGGCGCGCAGATCTGGCTCAACGGCGGGGTCGACCTGCGCAACCCGCTCAACCTGGTGCCGGCCGCGGCGGGCATCATCATCGGCGTCGGCAACGTCTCCATGAAGATCACCGACACCTTCACCCTGAGCGGGATCGCGCTGGGCACCCTGGTCGTCATCACCGGCTACCACGCGCTGCGCGTGTTCGCCCCGGCCCACATGAAGACGCAGGAGCCGCTGCTCGACGAGGGCACCTCCCGGTACGACGCCGGCTCCTCCCCGAAGGGCGAGGACGGCGAGGGCGGTCAGCGCGCCAGTTCGTAGGCGTAGTCGGGGCTGAAGGCGCCGGCCTGACCCCGGCAGCCGTCGGACTCGCCCGGCAGCTTCACCCACAGATAGGCGTCGACACGGGCCTCGCCCGGGGAGAGCACGGGCGCCCGGCCGACCTTCCGGCCGGCCGGGTCGCACCACTTCCCCTCGGGCGGAGGCCCGTTGCCGTTGCGGCTGGTGTCGATCACCGCGCCGTGGCTCGCCGGAGCGCCCATCGCCTCCAGCACCTCGCGGACGTACCGGACCTCGTCCGCGGTGGCGCGGAAGTTGGAGACGTTGCTGAAGATCCCGTCCGAGGACTGCGGCGAGGCCGCGCCCGCCCGGCGCAGCAGCGCGGCCTGCTGGGCGACCGAGTTCCAGCCGGAGTGCCCGGCGTCGTAGTAGACGCGGGCGCGGGGCGCGACCCGCTTGACGACCCGCCCTGCCCTGGCCAGCGAGGCGAAGCGGTCGGCCCGGTCGCTCTCGGAGAGGCACTGGGACTGGGCGATCGAGTCGGGCTCCAGGATCACGATCACCTCGCCGGTGCCGAGGCCGGAGGCGAAGCGGTCGATCCATCCGTCGTAGGCTCCGAGGTCCTGGGCGCCGCCGGCCGAGTACTGCCCGCAGTCCCGGTCCGGGATCGTGTAGGCGACCAGCACCGGCACCCGGCCCTGCGCGGCCGCGCGCGAGGTGACGGCGCGGACCCGCTCGGCGACCGTGGTGGCGTTCGGGTCGGCGAACCAGACGGCGGCGGGGCGGGAGGCGATCCGCCGCGCGATCACCGGGCGGCGCCGGTCCTGCGGGTTCTGCCGCACCCACTCCCCCACCTGGGAGTCCGGATGCAGGTACAGCCGCCCGCCTCCGGCGGCCCGCGGCGAGGGGCTCGGCTTCTTCGGGCGGGGCGAGGAGGTCGACGCGATCTGCGGCGGGGCGGACGGGGACGCCGTGCGTTCCCGGGGCGAGGGGGCGGCCACCGCTTCCGCCCGCCCGTCGGGGGGCGAGGGCGGGGTGTCCGAGGCGGCCTGGGCCACCAGGCCCGCCGTCAGGGCGACGGCGGCCACTCCCGCGGACACCGCGGGCAGGAGCCCTCTGCGGCGCCGGGCGCCTCGCTGCGGTGGCTGCCCCGCCTGACCCGATCGGTCCACGAGTGGTGCTCCCCCACGGTGCTGAGTTGCTCCGGCGTCATCGAGCCGTGTCCCGCGTCCCCCGCAGGGAGGAAGCGACCGGCACGGCGGCCTCGCGGTCAGCCTAGGACTGCGACGCTGCTCCCATGGCCCGGATGACGAAAATGTCGCCCCCCTTGGACACGGTGGGCTGCGCACCGGTACGCGCGGTTGACGCCGTGCTCGAACGGCTGCGCGCGCTGGACGCCTCGCTGCACCCGCGGGACGGCGTCGCCGTCTTCAACCGGGTGTACCTGACGGTGACCTCGGAGTTCGCCGAACTGCTCGGCGACGGCCGCTTCCCCGACCGCCGGTCGGCGTCCGCGCTCGGCACGCTGTTCGCCGAGCGCTACCTGGCGGTCGCCGACACCGACCGCGGCGGCGGCCGGCTGCCGGCCTGCTGGCGCCCGTTGTTCCGGCTGCGCGGTCATCCGGGTGTGCGGCCCGTGCAGTTCGCGCTGGCGGGCATCAACGCGCACATCGGCCACGACCTGGTGCTGGCCGTGGTGGACACCTGCCGGGCGGTGGGCTGCCGGCCTGCCGACCTGGAGGACGAGTTCGAGCGGGTCGGCGACCTCCTCGCCTCGCTGGAGGAGCGGGTGCGCGAGGAGTTGATGCCGGGGCCGGACCTGTTCCAGGTCGCCGACCCGCTGACGCACCTGGCGGGCGCCTGGAGCCTGGAGAGGGCCCGGGACACCACCTGGTCGATGGCCCGGGCCCTGTGGGCGCTGCGGCGGACGCCGGAGCTGGCCGAGGAGTTCACCGGGCGGCTGGACGCGGCCGTGGGGGTGGTGGGCCGGATGCTCCTCACCCCGCTCGACCGCTGACCGCGCCGTCGCGTGGCGCTCGGCCGGCCCGCGGTCTCAGTCCTCGGGCAGCTCGACCGGGGCGATCTCGTCGAAGACGTCGCCCGGGCCCGGGTTGGTCGGGTCGGTCTCGCCGCCGAGGTGGCGCATCACGCCCCACACCGCGTTGAGCGCGGTCTGCACGGCGCCCTCGGCCCAGCCGGCCGTCCAGGAGATGTCGTCGCCCGCGAGGAACAGGCCGCGCCGGTCCTCGGGCAGCCGGTCCTGCACGAAGTGGGTGAACAGGCGGCGCTGGTACCGGTAGTGGCCGGGCAGGTTGGCCTTGAACGCGCCCATGAAGTAGGGCTCGTTCTCCCAGGAGACGGTGACCGGGTTGCCGACGATGTGGCTGCGGATGTCGAGGTTCGGGTAGATCTCGCCGAGCGACTTCAGCATGACCTCCATCCGCTCGTGGGCGGACAGCGGCAGCCACTTGAGGCTGTCGTCGCACCAGGTGTAGGAGAGGCAGATGGCCGCCTGGCCGTCCGGTCCATTGTCCAGCAGGTAGGTGCCGCGGGTCATCCGGTCGGTGAGGGTCATCGACATCAGGTCGCGGCCCGTCTGCGGGTCCTTGTCCCGCCAGAACGGCCGGTCCACCGGCACGAACAGCTTGCTGGACTCCATGTAGTGGGTGCGCTCGACGGCGGTCCAGTGGTCGATCGGCAGCAGCGCGTCGTCGCACTGGATCTTGGAGAGCAGCATCCAGGACTGGGCGGTGAACACCGCCGCCCGGTAGGTGCGGATGTCGCCGTCCGCGTCGGTGACGGTGATCCGGTTGCCGGCGGTGCGGTGCAGCCGGGTGACCGCGGGGCGGGGCTCGCCGGCCGGGTGCAGGGAGCTCAGCGAGGTGCCGTAGGGCCAGTGGACGATCTTCTCCGGCTCCCGGGTCCACAGCCGCAGCGGCAGTTGCTGGGTGCCGCCGACGATGCCGCGGTGGTGGTCGTCGGCCTCGGTGTAGACGACGCGGAGGATCTCCAGGATGGAGTTGGGGAAGTCGGTGTCCCAGCCGCCGGTGCCGAAGCCGACCTGGCCGAAGATCTCCCGGTCGCGGAAGGAGGAGAAGGCCGGGGAGTCGCAGAGGAAGCCGTAGAAGGTCTGGTTGTCCAGCTTCTCGACCAGGCGGGCCCAGATCTCGCGGATGCGCGGGACGTCGCGCTCGCGGATGGCGCGGTTCATGTCGGAGAAGTCCGCGCCCTCCTCCAGGCACCGGGCCCAGGCGTCGGCGACCCTGCGGTACACCTCGGGCAGGTCCTCGGCGGACTCCGCGTAGTGCGACTCGCCCTTGAGGTCGACCACCGTCGAGGGGGTGCAGGGGGCCAGCGGGTTGGGGAACGGCGTGGTCTCCAGGCCGACCAGGTCGATGTAGTGCTGGAGCGCGGTCGAGCTGGGCGGGAACCGCATCGCGCCGAGCTCCGCCGTCAGGCCGGGGTCGCAGCCGTCGAAGCCGACGGTGCGCAGGCGTCCGCCGAGCTGGTCCGCCTCGTAGACGACGGGCTTGAGGCCCATCTTCATCAGCTCGTAGGCGGTGACCAGGCCGGACAGACCGCCGCCGATGACGGCGACCTCGGTGCCGTGCTCGGTGGCGGGCACTTGGCCGAGCCCCGCCGGGTGGGCCAGGTAGTCGTCGTAGGCGTAGGGGAAGTCCGGGCCGAACATGGTGACCGGGGGCAGCCCGTCACCGGGGTGCGGGACGGCGGTGGGCACGGTGGACGTCATCGGGTACGGACTCCTGTGGACGCTGCTGACGGGGCGGGGGCGGGGGCGGGGTTGCGGCGGTGCGGGGCGCGAGGACGCGGGGCCCGGGGGCGCGTGGCGCGGGATCGCGGGCGGATCAGACGGCCAGGGAGCCGTAGAGGCCCGGGCGGCGGTCGTCGAGGTAGGGGTTGACCTTGCGGGAGGCGGCCGGGAGCAGGGGGTCGACGTCGGCGAGGAGAAGTTCCTCCCCCTCGCCGGCCCGGGCCGTGACGACGCCGTCCGGGGCGGCCACCGTCGAGAGCCCGACGAACCGGAACTCCCCTTCGGGACCGGTGCGGTTGACGTACGCGACGTACATCTGGTTCTCGAACGCCCGCACCGGGACGAGGGAGTCGGCGACGAACCGGTAGGGGTGCATCAGGGCGGTGGGCACCAGGAGGAGGTCGGTGCCGGCCAGGGCGTGGGCCCGGGTGTTCTCCGGGAACTCCACGTCGTAGCAGATCAGCAGCCCCACGGTGAGCGGACCGAGGCGGGCCTGGACGACGGGGTCCTCGCCGGGGGTGAAGTACCCGCGCTCGAAGTCGCCGTAGAGGTGCGTCTTGCGGTAGTTCGCGAGCGGGGCGCCGTCCGCGGAGATCAGCTGCACGGAGTTGTACACGTGCTCGCCGTCGCGCTCCGGGTAGCCGTAGGCGACGGCGATGCCGTGGCGGTCCGCGACGGCGGCCAGGGCCTGGGCGGACGGGCCGTCCGCGGGTTCGGCCAGCCGCCGGACGTCGTCGCCGATCGCGTAGCCGGTCAGGAACATCTCCGGTGCGGCGATCAGTTCCGCCCCCGCGCGGGCGGCGCGGGCGGCCGCGGCGTCGAGGGCACGCAGGTTCGCGTCGACCTCGCCGGGGCGGCCGGAGCTCTGGAGCAGGGCGGTGCGCATGACGGGGTCTCCGACGGGAAGGTGGGTGTGTTGAGCTGCGGTTTCGCCGCGCAGACGACAGTACGGTCCGCGGCTCGGGGCGGACAATACGCATCCGTTGCGGACAACCGCCCGAAACGTTGCGCGTTCCCCGCCCCTCCCGACGATTCGTTGCGTCACTCACCGCTGAGCCCGGCGACGCAGTGGCGATCCCTCACCGCGGGGCCCGGCGGCGCAGTGGCGGTCCCTCACCGCGGGGCCCGGCGACGCAGGATCAGCAGGGCCGCGGGGACGGCGTAGGCGGTGGCCAGCAGGGCGAAGGTGAGGCCGTGCGGGAGGGACAGGACCCCGTAGGCCGCGTAGGTCGCGATCACGGCGAGGTCGGTCCCCATCCCCGCGACGGAGGTGATCGTCGCCCGTCGGGGCCCTCGGATCGCCGCCTGCAGCCCCGCGTCCGCCAGCACCGTCGCCAGCTGGAACCCGGCGAAGGAGACCCCCACCAGCGCCGCCGTCGCCGACGGCGAACCCCACAGCGCGCCGGTCGCCAGCAGGCCCGCCGAGACGAGCAGCAGCACCCCGAGACCACGGCCACCGCCCCGTGGGCCGAACCTGCGCTCCGCGGGCCCGGCCAGCAGTCCGCCGGCCGCCGCGCCCGCCCAGATCACCAGCAGGTACCAGGACGCCTCGCCGTCACCCGCCCCGGTCTCACGGACCAGCAGCGGCGTGTACTCGTCGAGCGCGCCCCACACCGCGGCCACCGCCGGCACCAGCAGCAGCGCGCCGACCGGCCACCGCCGCGGCCGTACCCGCCGTGTGTCCTCGCCCCTTGCCGTCCCGAGGTCCCCGGTCCGTCCGTCCCCGCCCTGTCCGGCCCCGGCCCCGGCCCCGGTGTCATCGCTGTCGGCGTCCCCGGCTCCGTCGTCCCCGCCCGGCTTCCGCCGTCCCTCGGGCATCGTGTGCGCCGCGGCCGCTGCCAGCAGGCACGCCGCCACGGACGCGGCGCCGACCAGGGCGAAGCCGCCCACCCGCAGCAGCGGGCCGGCCACGGCCATCGAGGCGACCACGCCGAGCATCTCGGCCGTGCGGGCGCGGCCCATGACCGCGGGGTAGGTCTTCGCGGCGCCCGTCCGCTCGAGTTCGTCGTGGACCAGCGCCTCCAGCGCGCCGGAGGAGAACGAGCCGCCGAGTCCCCACAGGACGAAGCCGGCGGCGAAGGACCAGAAGGAGGGCGCCCAGACCCAGAGGGTGAAGCCGGCCGCCGTCAGCAGCGGGCCGGCGCGCAGCAGCGCTCGCCGCGACCACGCGTCGGCGAGCAGGCCGGAGGGCGCCTCGGCCAGCACGCCTGTCAGGGACCACAGCGCGAAGAGCGTGGAGATCTGCCCCGTGGACAGTCCGGTGTCGGCGAAGAGCAGCGCGTACACCGGGTACAGGGCGACGCAGTCGCCCAGGAAGGAGTAGCCGTACAGGGCCGCCGTCAGACGGCGCGTGCCGGCCGTCGCGGTGGCGGTGTCAGGTCAATGTCGTCGGCGCTTCATACCGTAGAGGGTAGCCCGGAACCGCCGGAGAAGCGCCTCAATAGCGGAGAGAGGACGAGGACGGACTTGGTCCGCTCGACGAACGGCTCCCCCGCGATCCGCTCCAGCACCTGCTCGAAGTGGCGCATGTCCGCGGCGAACACCTGGACGACCGCGTCCGCCTCGCCGGTGACGGTGGAGGCGGACACGACCTCGGGATAGCGCGCGAGCCCGCGCCGGATGGTCTCCGGCGAGGTGTTGCCGCGGCAGTACACCTCGACCAGGCCCTCGGTGGCCCAGCCGAGCGCCGCCGGGTCCACGCGGACCGTGAACCCGGTGATCACTCCGGTCTCCCGCAGCCGGTCCACCCGCCGTTTCACGGCGGGGGCCGACAGGCCGACCATCTGGCCGATGTCGGCGTAGGACCGGCGCGCGTCCTCGGCGAGGGCGCGCACGATGCGTTCGTCGAGCTCGTTCAGCAAGGTGCGAAGGTCACTTCCGTACGGGGTGGTACGGGCAGTAGAACAGATCAGCTCCAGCTGGCGTGCAGCGGCTTGCCCTCGGCGTAGCCGGCGGCGCTCTGGACGCCGACGACGGCCTTGTCGGCGAACTCCGCCAGGTCGCCCGCGCCCGCGTACGTGCAGGAGGAGCGGACGCCCGCGATGACGGAGTCGATGAGGTCCTCCACGCCCGGCCGCTGCGGGTCGAGGAACATCCGGGAGGTCGAGATGCCCTCCTCGAACAGGCCCTTGCGGGCACGGTCGTACGCGGACTCCTCCGAGGTGCGGTTGGCGACCGCGCGGGCGGAGGCCATGCCGAAGGACTCCTTGTAGTAGCGCCCGTCGGGGGCCTGCTGGAGGTCGCCCGGGGACTCGTAGGTGCCGGCGAACCAGGAGCCGATCATCACGTTGGAGGCGCCGGCCGCCAGGGCCATCGCCACGTCACGCGGGTGACGGACGCCGCCGTCGGCCCAGACGTGCTTGCCGTGCTTCTTCGCCTCGGCCGCGCACTCCAGGACGGCGGAGAACTGCGGCCGGCCCACGCCGGTCATCATCCGGGTGGTGCACATGGCGCCGGGGCCGACGCCCACCTTGACGATGTCGGCGCCCGCCTCGATCAGGTCGCGCACGCCCTGCGCGGAGACGATGTTGCCCGCGACGATCGGCACCCGCGGGTCGAGCGCCCGGACGGTGCGGACGGCGTTGATCATCGACTCCTGGTGGCCGTGCGCGGTGTCGATGACCAGGGTGTCGATCCCGGCGTCGAGCAGCTGCTTGGCCTTGCCCGCCACGTCGCCGTTGATGCCGACGGCGGCGGCGATGCGCAGGTGGCCCTGGTCGTCGACGGCGGGGGTGTACAGGGTGGCACGCAGCGCGCCCTTGCGGGTGAGGATGCCCGCGAGGCGGCCGTCGGCGTCCACGGCGGGGGCGTAACGGCGGTTGGCGTGGTCGAGGGTGTTGAACGCCTCGCGGGGGTCGATGTCCGCGTCGAGCAGCAGGAGGTCACGGGACATGACCTGGGCCAGCTGGGTGAAGCGGTCGACGCCGGAGAGGTCGCGGTCGGTGACGACGCCGACCGGCTTGTAGTCCTCGTCGACGACCACGCCGGCGTTGTGGGCCCGCTTGGGCAGCAGCGAGAGCGCGTCGGCGACGGTCTGGTGCGGGGAGAGCACGATCGGCGTGTCGAGCACCAGGTGGCGGCTCTTGACCCAGCCGACGACCTCGGTGACGACCTCGATCGGGATGTCCTGCGGGATGACCACGAGCCCGCCCCGGCGGGCGACGGTCTCGGCCATGCGGCGGCCCGCGACGGCGGTCATGTTGGCGACGACCAGCGGGATCGTGGTGCCGGTGCCGTCCGGCGCGGAGAGGTCGACGGCCTGACGGGAGCCGACGGAGGAGCGGCTCGGAACCATGAAGACGTCGTCGTAGGTGAGGTCGTACGTCGGCTGGACGTCGTTGAGGAATCGCACGTGCACATCCCGAAAGAACAGATACGGCCCTGCGGCGTGGACCGCCGAGGGAAAAAGGCACGTACTTCAGTTTCCCCCGGCGGATCCCGGGAGAACCAGCCGCAGAACGTCCGGAAGTGCGATCTTCAGCCTTGTATCTTCCTACCAAGACGATGGGCGGGCCGGCGGGGTCGCAGGTACGGGAAGCGCTCCCTGGCGTGCCAGCCGAGCTGGATGCGGGTGTTGACGCCCGCCGCGTCCATCATCTGCCGGATACGCCGCTGCACGGTCCGCTGCCCGATGCCCAGCCGCGCGGCGACGGTGGCGTCCGTGCACCCTTCGAGCAGCATGCGCAGGATCTGCAGGTCGAGGCTTCCGGTTTCGGCTCCGTGCGCTTCCATCCGCTGTCCCCTCTCGCGCGGCGGTCCCGGTGCCGGCGACCCGGCCATTTTGCGATCATGTCCATGACCGCACAACACGAGCGGCGGCTTCCGCGCCGGGTTGGCCGAAAGACGCCGACAAGGCCGCCCGGCGCGTGGACCGCCCCGTTCCGGGGTAGCGCCGAGGGCCTCGCGGGATGAAGGACCGCGGCAGGGCCCGGAAAACGCCGGACGGCCCGCGCGGGGAGCGCGGGCCGTCCGGAGGGGCCGGAGCCGTCAGACGCCGTCAGACGCCGTCGGGGTCCGCCCGGTTGAGGGCGGGAGCGGGCGTCGGGCCCGCGGTCAGCAGGTAGTCGGCGGCCGAGGTGTCGGTCACCAGGCTGGTGACCAGCCCCGAGCGCAGCACCGCGTCGATCGCGGAGCCCTTGCGCGCCCCGCCGGCGATGGCGACCACCTCGGGGATGCGGCGCAGTTGCTCCGCCTTCACCGTGATGCACCGCTCGCCCAGGTCCCGGCCGACCCGCCGGCCCTGCGCGTCGAACAGGTGCGCCGACATCTCCGCCGCGACGCCCAGCGAGGCGTAGTGCTCCCGCTCCTCGTCGCTGAGCATGTCGTGCACCGTGGAGACGCCCGGGTCCCAGGAACCGATCGAGACGCAGGCGACGGTGACCTTGTCGAAGTACTCGAAGGCCCGGGCGATGCCCGTCTGACTGCGCAGGGCGGCCGCGGTGGCCACGTCCGGCAGCAGCATCGGCGCGTAGATGGGGTGGGCGTCGCCGCCCGACACCTGGGCGGCGCGCCGCACCGCCTCCACCGAGCCGCGCTCGGCGGTTCCGGCGTCGTAGACGCCGGTCAGCTGGACCACCGTGCACTGCGGCAGCTTGCTCAGCGCCGCCGCCATGTGGATGGTGGACCTGCCCCAGGCCAGACCCAGGACGTCCCCCTCGTCGATGAGCTCGCCCAGGAGGTCCGCGGCGACCTCGCCGAGGTTCTCCGGGTCCGGGGAGTCCTGGGCCTCCGCGGGGGACTCGACCACGACGGCGTGCCGCAGGCCGTACCGGGCCCGGAGCGCGTCGGAGCGCTCCGCGTCCAGTTCGGCCGGGACACGGATCTCGATCCGCACGAGGTCCCTCTCGAGGGCGGTCTCCAGCACCCGCGCCACCTTGAAGCGGCTCACGCCGAACTCCTCGGCGATCTGGATCTTGGACTTGCCCTCGAGGTAGAAGCGGCGGGCCATGGCCGCCGCCTGCACCAGCTCAGCGGGACCCATCCGCATGGCTGACCGGCCCGCCGACATACCCGACACGGCGCTCTCCTCACTGCTGTTCACATCTTGGACCTGCCGTCCATCCTTGCAGATACGGCAGGGCGGATCCGCCTCTGTCGGCGTCGTTCACATTCCGTCGGCCCGGCAGGTGCCGGGCGCGGCGCGGCGGGCGCGGTTCAGTGGGCGCACGCCCAGGACGCGGCGGCGGTGGCCGCCTCCGCCTGGGCGCGCAGCGCGCGCACCGCCTCGGCCGGGTCCTCGGCGCCGTACACCGCGGAACCGGCCACGAACACGTCGGCGCCGGCCTCGGCGCAGCGCTCGATCGTGGACTCCGAGACGCCGCCGTCGATCTGCAGCCAGAGCTCGAGACCGTGCTTGGTGATGAGCTCACGGGTGCGGCGGATCTTGGGCAGCATGATGTCCAGGAATGCCTGGCCGCCGAAGCCGGGCTCGACCGTCATGATCAGCAGCATGTCGAGCTCGGGGAGCAGGTCCTCGTAGGGCTCGATCGGCGTGGCCGGACGCAGTGCCATGGAGGCGCGGGCGCCCTTGGCGCGGATCTCGCGGGCGAGACGCACCGGCGCCGCGGCCGCCTCGACGTGGAAGGTGACCGAGCCGGCGCCGGCCTCCACGTACTGCGGGGCCCAGCGGTCGGGCTGCTCGATCATCAGGTGACAGTCCAGCGGGGTGTCCGTCGCCCGCGCCAGGGACTCGACCACCGGCACGCCGAGGGTCAGGTTGGGCACGAAGTGGTTGTCCATCACGTCGACGTGGAGCCAGTCGGCCCCGGCGACCGCCTTCGCCTCGTCGGCGAGGCGCGCGAAGTCGGCGGACAGGATGCTCGGGTTGATCTGCACGGCCATGCCCACAGCCTCCCATGGAGCGGGCCCCCGGGCGGCATCCGGGGGCCTTCCACTTTCCGCCCGGGGCCGGTCGTCGGGCCCCGTCGGGGGCGCGCCCCCGATGCGGTCGTTACGCGACGCGGCGCAGCAGCGCCAGATACATCGCGTCGGTGCCGTGCAGGTGCGGCCAGAGCTGGACGTCGGGGCCCTCCCCGAGGTCGGTCACGCCCGGCAACAGGGGCCGCGCGTCGAGGAGTTCGGCTTCGCCGGCGTGCTGCTTGAGCACGTCGTCGACGACGGCACGGGTCTCCGCGAGGTGCGGGGAGCAGGTCACGTAGCCGACGACCCCGCCGACCCGCACCGATTCCAGTGCGGTGCGCAGCAGTGCCCGCTGGAGCGGGGCGAAGCCGTCGAGATCCTCGGGACGCCGCCGCCAGCGGGCCTCCGGGCGGCGCCGCAGCGCGCCCAGGCCGGTGCACGGCACGTCCATCAGGACGCGGTCGAACGAACTGGGACGCCACGGCGGGCGCGTGCCGTCGGCGGTGATCACCTGGTACGGACCGGGGTTGCCCTCCAGCGCCCGGGCGACCAGGCCCGCACGGTGCGGCTGCTTCTCCGAGGCGAGCAGCACGGCCCCGCGCTCGGCGGCCAGCCCGGCGAGCAGCGCCGCCTTGCCGCCGGGGCCCGCGCAGCCGTCCAGCCAGGCCTTGTCGGGGCCCTCCAGCGGCGCGTTGGCCAGCGCCAGCGCGACCAGCTGGCTGCCCTCGTCCTGGACGCCGGCGCGGCCCTCGCGCACGGCCTCCACCGCTCCGGGCTCGCCGCCCTCGGTGAGCCGGACCGCGTACGGGGACCAGCGCCCCGGCGCGGCCGCCTCCTCGTCCAGCGACTCCAGCAGCTCGGCCGCGGTGGCCCGCCCGGGGCGCGCCACCAGGGTCACCTCGGGCCGCTCGTTGTCCGCGGCCAGCAGCTCCTCGACGCCGGCCCGGCCGCCGCCCAGGGAGTCCCACAGCGCGGAGACCACCCAGCGGGGGTGGGAGTGGACCACGGCGAGGTGGTCCTCCGGGTCCTCGTCGTAGGGCGGGGCGACCTGCTCCAGCCAGGCGTCGAGGTCCTGCCGGGCGATCTTGCGCAGCACGGCGTTGACGAACTTGGCGCGGCCGTCGCCGAGCACCACGCGGGCCAGCTCCACGGTGGCGGAGACCGCCGCGTGCGGCGGGATCCGGGTGCCCAGCAACTGGTGCGCGCCGAGCGAGAGCACGTCGAGCACCGGCGGGTCCACCTCGCGCAGCGGCCGGTCGACGCAGTCCGCGATGATCGCGTCGTAGGTGCCCTGGCGGCGCAGCGTGCCGTAGACGAGCTCGGTGGCGAGGGCGGCGTCGCGGCCGTCGAAGCCCTCCTTCTCGCGGGCCTTGCGCAGCAGCGGCGGCAGGACCAGGTTGGCGTACGCGTCCCGCTCGTCGACGGCGCGCAGCGCCTCGAAGGCGAGGACGCGGACCGGGTCCTTCTGGGGCCGGCGGTACGGCTTGGCGGGCCTGCGGGGGCGGCGGGAGGGGTCGCTCACGAAAAAGGTGCTCCGGATCAGTCATCGAGAAGGTGGTACCTCCCCAGACTACGGCCCGCGGCGCCCCGCTCCCCCGCCGACCGTCTCAGCCGCCCAGCGTCTCCCCGGCGGCGATCCGCACGCCGCGGGCCCAGTCGGCGGCGCGCATGGGCTTCTTGCCCTGGGGCCGCAGCCACATCAGCTCCACGGCGTGCGACCCGGTGCCGACGTACACGTTGTTCTTGGCCGCCGCGATCTCGCCGGGCGCCAGGTCGGTCCGGTCGGGGACCGGGGTGACCTGGGTGAGCTTCAGGCGCTCGCCGCGGAAGGTGGTCCAGGCGCCGGGGGCGGGGTTGCAGCCGCGCACCACCCGGTCGACCCGCAGGGCGGGCGCCGTCCAGTCGACGCGCGCGTCGTCGACCGTGATCTTCGGGGCGAGGCTGATGCCGTCGGCGGGCTGCGGCACGGGCTTGAGGGCGCCGTCCTCGATCCCGTCCATGGTGGCGGCCAGCAGGCCGGCGCCGGCCAGCGACAGGCGGGTGAGCAGGTCGCCCGCGGTGTCGGTGGGACGGACCGTCTCGGTGACGGTGCCGTAGACGGGGCCGGAGTCCAGGCCCTCCTCGATCAGGAAGGTGGACGCGCCGGTCATCTCGTCGCCCGCCATCACGGCGTGCTGCACGGGGGCGGCGCCGCGCCAGGCGGGCAGCAGCGAGAAGTGCAGGTTGACCCAGCCGTGGGCGGGGACGTCGAGGGCGACGCGGGGCAGCAGGGCGCCGTAGGCCACCACCGGGCAGCAGTCGGGGGCGATCTCGCGCAGCCGGGCCAGGAACGCCTCGTCGCGGGGGGTGGCGGGCCTGAGCACCTCGATGCCCGCCTCCTGGGCCCGCTCGGCCACCGGGCTCGCCACCAGCCGGCGGCCCCGCCCGGAGGGCGCGTCGGGGCGGGTGACGACGGCGGCCACCTCGTGCCGCCCGGAGGCGATCAGTGCGTCCAGGGCGGGGAGGGCGACCTCAGGGGTGCCTGCGAAGACGAGCTTCATGGGTGGGTCAGGGCCTCTCGGGGCGGGGATGCGGGCGGCGCACCAGTCTAGGAGGCCACGGGGCGTCCCGGGGCGCGCGGCGGAGGCCGAGCGCCCCCGCGACCGTGACCCCCCGGGGGTCGGGAGCGTTGGTCAAAGGAGAGTTGACCACAACGGGCCGCCTTCGTCGCGGCCGATCCTTTCATCGCCGGTTCGAGAGGCTTGTTCATGGCCGACCACGCAACCCACGACGCCCAGGCTCGGGCCAGCCTGCACCTGCTGGTACGGGACATCGAGCGGGTCCGCCGGCAGGTGGACGCGTTGCGCACGCTCACCGCCCAGCTGGGGAACGTCTACCGCCCGCGCCGTACGGGTTCCTCCGCCGGCTTCGTCGTCTACGGGCGGGCGCCGGCGCCGACGGTCCGTCTCGCGCAGGAGCTGCGCGACAGTGTCGAGACGCTGGTCACGGCCGCGGTGGACTTCGACCGGTCGCTGGGGTTCTCGTGGGACGCGGTGGGGTCCGCGCTGGGGGTCACCAAGCAGGCGGTGCACCGGCGGTACGGGGCGCGGAGGGCGGCGCAGCAGGCGGCCGCCGAGGCGGAGCGGCAGTCCCGGCAGCAGCCGCCCCCCACCCCGGGCGACCTCCCCACGGTCCCCGCGGCACGCCAGCCCCTCCCCGACCGCCCCACCCCTTTCCCCTCCCCCCGCAACGGCACGTAGGGGGTCGTCTGCCGTCTGAGCAGGGCGGGCCGGCCCGCACGGGCCCACCCCACCCTGCGGCAGCTTCCCTCCCGGGGGGGCGAGCCGTCACGGCCGCTGTACCCGCGCGGCAGCGCCCGCGCGGGACCGACCGCTCCCGCGCGGGCGCGGGCGCCCCACCCGCCCGGGGGGGGCGCCCGGGGGCGCCGCAGCACATCGGAAGAGCACCCCTC
>NZ_JBEOVU010000050.1:0-37048 GCF_040295685.1 Streptomyces sp. NPDC002734 | reverse complement strand
GGGCCCACCCCCGCGCCCTCACCCCCCCCCCGGGTCGGTTTTGGGCCGGGCCCCGGGGCGGCGGGCGCCCCCCCCCGGCCCGGGGGGGCGGCCCCTCGCGCCGTCGCGTGCTGGACGCGCCGTGCCGGTCAGCGCGCCCGCGGCCGGCGTGCCGCCCGCAGGGACCGGGCCCTGCGGACGGCGCCGCGGAGGGTGCGGTTGCGGGCCAGGAAGGTCAGGCGGTCCGGGACGCCGCCCGGCAGGGCGAGGCCGGTCAGGCGGCGGCGCTTGAAGTAGCGCAGCCACCGCGCGTCCTGATGCCCCCGGAGGAACCGCTCGGCCTCCGGGCGCAGCGCGGGGTGGATCCTCGGCTGCATCGCGAACCCCACCGCCCGCACCAGCTCGCCGAGTTCACCGACGGTCATGGAGGCCCGCTGCTCGCGGACCGCGTCGGCGTCGTCGAGGTCGGGCAGCAGGGCGTCGACCACGGTCACCGGGATCCGGTTGCTGTTCTCGTACGGGCGCAGCCGCTCGAGCAGCAGCCCGGTGCGGGTGCGGGCCACCGGAATGCCGTGCAGGGCGGAGGCGGTCAGCAGCGCGGTGGAGAAGCAGCCGGCCACCAGCGCGGGCCGGATCCGCCGGAACAGCACCTCGGCCAGGACCGGCGCGTCCAGCACGGTCAGTTCGGCGCCCAGGCGCTCCGCCTCGTCGGCCACGGCGCGGTGCCAGGCGGCGGGTGCGGTGGGGTGCGGCTTGAAGACCAGGGACCGGTGGCCGAGGGCGACCGCGCCGCGCACCAGCCGCAGGTGCAGGTCCTCCTCCTCCTGGGGGGTGAGGATGTCCAGCGCCGACAGGTACTGCCCGAGCAGCAGGGCCGGACCCTCGGGGAGCGCGGGCGGGTCGTCCGCCCGCTCGGCCAGTTCGTCGAGGACCTTGCCGAACGCGTCCGTGGGCACCAGTTCGGCCGGCACGCCGAACTCGGTGAGCAGCAGCGGCCGCAGGCCCGGCACCAGGTCCAGGTGCAGGACCCGGGTGACGCGGGTGCCGACCAGCGGGTCCAGCTTGATCCGGGTGGGGCCGTAGCTCATCAGCCCGTCCGCGTACACGGTCAGCGGGGCGCCGTGGAAGATCTGCGCCACCCCCAGCGCCGGCTGGGCCTGGATCGACTCCACGGCCAGCTCCACGTCGTCCTCGCCCAGGCCCCAGGCGAGACGGAAGTGGCGCTCCCACAGGACGGTGTCCTCCTCGCGGGGCGACCAGCCGGACGGGTGGAACGGGGCGATCGCCTCGTTCCAGGAGCGGACCTCGTCGAAGCGCCCGCGCAGCGCGGCGAAGCCGGGGGCCTCGTCGAGGGCCGGGGTGGTCTCCGGCACGGCGGCGTTGTTGGAGACCAGCAGGACGCGGCGTCCGGCGTCCTGGCCGAAGCAGCCCGCGTCCAGGGCGGCGGCCAGGGTGGCGGCCCCGTAGAGGGTCGAGGCGAGGAAGATCTGGGTGGTCACGCGGCGGCTCCCACGGCCGGGCGGCGGCGCAGCCGGCGCAGCCGGGTCGCGCGTTCGGCGTCCATCGAGTCCAGGGTGCGCTCCAGCACGTCCTGCGGCATGCGGCGCAGCGCGGCGGCGCTCAGCACGCGCAGTTTCCGGCTCACCTCCGGTTGATATCTGCCCTCCGCGTCGGCGGCCAGATGGTGGCACATCATCGCGCAATAGGTGCGCACGACCTTCGGCAGGAGTTCTTCCCCGTCCGGGTCCTCGGCGGTTTCCGCGAGCACCAGATCGAATGCGCGCAGGAAATCCAATTGGCGTTCGTCGCCGATGCGGGTGAGCGAGGACGCCACGCCGCGGCGGTAGAAGACGCCGTACAGGTTCAGCACGGCGAACGACGTGGCCCCGCGGTGCATCCGCCACGTCCACAGGCGGTCCTCACAGGTGTGCAGGCCCTCGGTGAACCGGAGCAGGCCGCGCTCCTCCAGCCGGCGGTGGTAGACGTCCGCCCACACGAAGGGGTGGTCCACGGAGGTGGAGCGGTCCGCGGGCAGGATCGCCGAGCGGGGGTCCATGACCTGGCCGCGGCGCCCGTGCGGCACCCGCTGGACGACGCGTTCGCGGCCGGTGGAGCGGACGTGGTCGGTGCGCAGGAAGTCGCAGCCCAGGTCGTCCATGGCCGCGACCAGCCGCGCGTAGTGGCCGGGGACGAGCCAGTCGTCGCCGTCCAGGAAGGTCACGTACCGGCCGCGCGCCGCCTCCAGTCCGGTGTTGCGCGCGGCGGCGATGCCCCGGTTGCGCTCGTGCCGCAGCAGCCGTGCGCCCGGCAGGCGGCGTCGCGCCCGCTCCAGCAGGTCGGGGGTGTCGTCGGTCGAGCAGTCGTCGACCAGCAGGAACTCGACGTCGGGTCCGGTGTTGGCCTCGAGGCTCCTCAGGGTGTCGGGCGCGTACTGCCGCACGTTGAAGAAGGGAACGATCACGGAGAGCTTGACCACGCCTTCGACGCTAGGCGCTCGCCCGGCCCGCATTCTTATCCCTCGGTGGATTCCGGGTGAACAGGGGCCGGAAAGGACGTGAACCGTCCTTCTCCGAAATGCTCCCACCGGCCGATTGGTTTCGCGGCGGCTTTCTGTTCACCGTTTGTTGCCGTGCGGTTGGGCCGGGCCTCGGAATGCCTTTCTAGCGTTCCTGGTGTGTCAGCACGCACTACGCAAACGTCAGCAGCCGCTCCGCTGCGGGTCGTGGTCCTCGCGGACTCCGACACCCGGTGGAAGTGGGGCGCCCTCACCGCACGACGGCTCGCGCCGGCCGGCCGGGAGGTCCGCCTCGACGGCCGTCTCCTGCGCGGCCGCGCCACGCCCACCCCGCGCCAGCTCGCGGAGGTCGGGGTCGAGGCCGACTCCCTGCGCGAGGTGAGCGCGGCAGAGTTCCTGCGCGCCGCCTTTGAGGAGCGGTACGACGTGGTGGTGCTCGCCCTGGTGGGCGGCGGCGTCCAGGCCATGCTGCACGGACTGCGGCACGTGTGGGGCGCCCGCGCCGAGGGCCGACGGCCGGTGGTCGTCACCGGCTATGTCGGCGTCGTCTACGAGAAGCTCGCCGACGGCCTGCTGCTGCGCCACGGCGCCGACCTGGTGCTCGCCAACTCGATGCAGGACGCGGACCGTTTCCGCGCCGTGTACGAGGGCGTGGGCGCCGACCCGGACGCCGTCACCGAGGTGGCGCTGCCCTTCCTCGGCGGCGAGCCCTACCGGGGGGAGAAACAGGACCGGCCCCGCACCGTGGTGTTCGCGGCCCAGCCCTCCGTGCCGGAGACCCGCAAGGACCGCGTGTACCTGCTGGAGCGGCTCATCGGGCACGCCCGGCGGCACCCGGAGCGCGAGGTCCTCCTCAAGCTCCGCTCCCGGCCCGGCGAGCACACCACCCACATCGAGGAGCTGCCCTACCAGAAGCTGGCGCGGCGCCTGGACCGGCCGTCCAACTTCCGCCTCGCGTACGGCCACATGGGCGAGGTCCTGGACCGCACCGACCTGCTGGTGACGGTGTCCTCGACGGCGGCCCTGGAATCCCTGCACCGCCGCATCCCCACCGCGGTCCTCACCGACCTCGGGGTGCGCGAGGCGCTCGGCAACCACCACTTCACCGGCTCCGGCATCCTCGCCTCCTTCGACGAACTGGACGCCGGGCACCTGCCGGTCCCTGACGAGGAGTGGCTGGCCCGCCAGGGAGTGGCGGCCGACGGCAGCTACCAGCACGCCTACGACGCCGCCCGCGAACGCCTCGCCGAGCTGCTCCGGACGCCCCGACTGCCGCCGCTCGAGACGTACTACACGCACCGCACCGCGCCGGGCTACCTGCCCGGCATCCTCGCCCGCCACCACCTGGCCCCCGACGGGGCCCCGCTGCCCGGCGCGCCCGTCGCCGACCGCGCGCCCGGCCCGCTGCGCCGGGCCGTGCGGGAGACCGCGCGCGGCGCCTACCGGCACGGGGTGCAGCGGGTGGCCCCCCTGATCCGACGCCTGGGAGAGCTGTGAACACCCCGACCACCCCGCCGGGCCCCGGCCGCCACGTCCTCGCGGTGATCCCCGCCCGGGGCGGCTCCAAGGGGGTCCCCGGCAAGAACCTCGCCCCCGTCGCCGGCGTCCCGCTGGTGGTCCGCGCGGTGCGGGCCTGCCTCGCCGCCCGCCTGGTCACCGACGTCGTCGTCTCCACCGACGACCCGGCGATCGCGGCAGCCGCCCGCGAGGCGGGTGCCGGGGCCGTGCTGCGCCCCGCGGCCATCGCCGGGGACACGGCCACCTCCGAGTCCGCCGTCCTGCACGCCCTGGACGCCCACGAGGCGGTCACCGGCACACCGGTCGACGTGGTCCTCCTCGTCCAGTGCACCAGCCCGTTCCTCACCGCCGAGGACGTCGACGGCGTCGCCGCGGCGGTGGCCGAGGACGGCGCCGACACCGCGGTCACCGTCGCCCCCTTCCACGGCTTCCTGTGGCGCGACGACGCCACGGCGCGGGCCGCCGGACCCGGCGGGCACGGCGTGAACCACGACAAGGCATCCCGGCCGCGCCGCCAGGACCGTCCCCAGGACCTCCTGGAGACCGGCGCCGCCTACGCCATGGACGCGGCGGGCTTCCGCGCCCACCGGCACCGCTTCTTCGGCCGCACCGAGCTGGTCCGCACGGAACCCGCCCGGGTGCTGGAGATCGACGACCCGCACGACCTCGCCCGCGCCCGCGCGCTGGCGCCGCTCCTCGACGCCGCCGCCGACCCGGCCGGCCCGGCCGGCCCCGGCCGCACCGACCACCCGATCCACGACCTCGCACGCACCAGGTAAGGAAGTCCCCCGCATGAACAGCACCACCTCCACCCTCACGTCCGTCGGCGCCATCAACTCCCGCCTGCGCGCCTTCGGTTCGCGGCTGGTCGGTCCCGGGCAGCCGGTCTACGTCACCGGTGAGATCGGCATCAACCACAACGGCGACCTCGACAACGCCATCAAGCTGATCGACGCCGCCGCCGACGCCGGCTGCGACGCCGTGAAGTTCCAGAAGCGCACCCCCGAGATCTGCACCCCGCGCGACCAGTGGGACATCGAGCGCGACACCCCCTGGGGCCGGATGACCTACATCGACTACCGCCACCGCGTCGAGTTCGGCGAGGACGAGTACCGCGCCATCGACGAGCACTGCAAGGAGCGCGGCATCGACTGGTTCGCCTCCCCGTGGGACACCGAGGCCGTCGCCTTCCTGGAGAAGTTCGACCTCCCCGCCCACAAGGTGGCCTCCGCCTCCCTCACCGACGACGAGCTGCTGCGCGCCCTGCGTGCCACCGGCCGCGCGGTGATCCTCTCCACCGGCATGTCGACGCCCAAGCAGATCCGGCACGCCGTCGAGGTCCTCGGCTCCGAGAACATCGTGCTCTGCCACGCCACCTCGACCTACCCGGCCAAGGCCGAGGAGCTCAACCTGCGGGTGATCAACACGCTCCAGCAGGAGTTCCCGAACGTCCCGATCGGCTACTCCGGCCACGAGACCGGCCTGCAGACCACGCTCGCCGCGGTCGCCCTCGGCGCCGTCTTCGTCGAGCGCCACATCACCCTCGACCGCGCCATGTGGGGCTCCGACCAGGCCGCCTCCGTGGAGCCGCAGGGCCTGTCCCGCCTGGTGCGCGACATCCGCACCATCGAGGCGTCCCTCGGCGACGGCGTCAAGAAGGTCTACGAGTCCGAGCTCGGCCCGATGAAGAAGCTGCGCCGCGTCGCCGGCGTGGTCGCCGAGGCCGAGGTCCGGGCGCCCGCCGTCTGAGCGGCCGCCTCCCACCCCCACCCCACCGACAGGACGGCTGGTCAGCCCATGAGCACCGTGAGCACCGAGAGCCCGCGCACGCTCGCCTTCGTCGAGAGTCCCGTTCAGCTGCTCAACGTCATGGAATGGGCGGCGCACGCCCGCGAGCGCGGCGTCGGGCTGGTCGTCCTGTCGCCCACCGACCCGATGAGCCGGGGCCAGCTGCGGCGGATGTCCGAGCTGGCCCGCGGCGAGGGCCACGACGTCCGCTGGGAGGAGGCCCGGGGCGGCGCGCTGGCCCCCTTCAAGACCGTCGGAGGGCTCACCGGCCCGCTGCGGCGGGCGGAGCGGATCGTCGTCGGCGACCCGTTCTCCCGCTACGTGCAGCTGCTGCTGGGCATCGCGCCGGCCCGGGACCTGGTGGTCGTCGACGACGGCACCGCCACGCTGGAGTTCACCGCGCAACTGGTGCGGCGCGAGCCGCTGGTGCGGTGGCACCGGCGCGGGGCGCGGCCCTCGCCGCGCGAGCTCGCGCTCGCGCCCGTCTCCCGCTACGCGCGGCGGCGGCTGACGCCCCGGGAGCGGCGGCGGGTGGAGATCTTCACCGCCATGCCGCTGGCGGAGGTCCCCGCGAACGCGGTGGTCACCGTCAACGACTTCGCCTGGACCCGGGCCGCCTTCGGGCCGCCGACGGTCACCGAGGGGGCCGACCTGGTGGGGACGTCCCTGGTCGAGACGGGGGTGGTGGACGTCGAGGCGTACATGGCGGCGGTGGGGCGGCTGGCCCGGGAGCACGGGGTGCGGCGGTACTTCGCGCACCGGCGCGAGAGTGCGGAGAAGCTCCACCGGATCGCGGTGGAGAGCGGGCTGTCGGTGGTGCGGCCGGACCTGCCGCTGGAGCTGATCGCCCGGCGCGGGCCGATCGCCCGCACGGTGCTGAGCTTTCCCTCCACCGTGCTCCACACCCTGCCGTCCACGCTGGCCGGCACGGGGGCCCGGGTGACCCCCTGCCCCATAGACCCCACCTGGCTCACCCCCCGCACCACCCCCACCGCCCACCGCTTCCTCACCACCATCACCCCACCCGCCGCAGCGGCCTGACCCCGCGGCACACCCCTGCGAGCGGCGGTGCCCGCCCCTTCTGCGGGCGGCTGGGCCGCCCAGGGGGCGGCACGGGCGGGCGCAGGCCCCAGCCTCCGCGGCGAGCGGCTCGCTCCACCTGGGCCGAGACGACGGCACCGTTCACACGTGACCTGGCCGCTGCGCGGCCTGGGCAGGGCCCTGCGGGCGGTTCCGTTCCCCCACCCCGCCCCTTCTCCCCCAGCCTTCGGCCGGGGGTACCCCCAGAAACCAGGGCTCCGCCCCGGACCCCCGAGGTGCCGTGCACCCAGGCCCGTCGCGAGTGCGGCCCCTGTGCGGTGGGCGTTTGCGCAGTTCCCCGCGCCCCTGGCGGGGCCCGGTACCGCGCGGGGTGGTGAGAGGTGCGGCCCCCGTGCGGCGGGCGTTTGCGCTCGGGGCGGGGTCAGGCGGTGGCTTCGCGGCGGCGGCGGAGGGTGGCGAGGGCCGCGAGGGCGAGGCCCACGCAGAGGACGATCGCGCCACGCGCCCACACCTCCGCCTCGACCTGCGTCGCGAGCAGCACGCACGAGGCGACGCCCAGCACCGGGACCACGGACGGCGCCCGGAAATGCCCCACGGACGACTCGCCCTCGGGGTCCCGCCGCCGCAGCACCAGCACCGCCGTGTTGACGACCAGGAAGACGATCAGGAGCAGCAGCACCAGCGTGGAGGCCAGCGTCTCCACGCTGCCGGTGACGGCGAGCAGTATCGACAGCGCCGTCGTCGCGGCGATGGCGGCCCACGGCGTCCGCCGCTCGGGCAGGACCCGCGCCAGCACCGACGGCAGCAGCCCGTCGCGGGCCATGCCGTAGGTGAGGCGGGAGGACATGATGCCGGTCAGCAGCGCCCCGTTCGCCACCGCGACCAGCGCGATCGCGCCGAACAGCCACCCGGGGACGCCGCCCGCCGCCTCGACGACCTCAAGCAGCGGCCCGCTGGACCCGGACAGCCGCTCGGTGGGGACCGCGGCCGAGGCGACCACGCCGACCAGCACGTACACCAGGCCCGCCGTCAGCAGCGCCCCGAACAGCGCCCGCGGGAAGGAGCGCCGCGGGTTCGCCGTCTCCTCGGCGACGTTGGCGGAGGTCTCGAAGCCGACGAAGGAGTAGTACGACAGGACCGCGCCGCTCAGCAGCGCGCCCGCCGCCCCGTGCTCGGCGGTGCCCAGCCGGGTGAGCCGGGAGGGGTCGCCGTCGCCGCGCAGCAGCAGCCACGCGCCGAGGCCGACGACCAGCAGCAGACCGCCCACCTCGATCACCGTGGCGGCCACGTTGCCCGCGGTGGACTCCTTGATGCCGCGCGCGTTCACCAGCGCGAGGAGCAGCAGGAAGCCGATCGCCACCGGCGCCACCGGCAGCGTCACGAACTCGGCGAGGTAGTCGCCGGCGAAGCCGCGGGCCAGCGCGCCGACCGAGACGATGCCGGCGGCCAGCATGCAGAACCCGGTGACGAACCCGACGAACGGCCCGTAGGCCCGGTTGGCGTAGTGCGAGGCGCCACCCGCACGGGGGTACTTCGTGGCCAGTTCCGCGTAGGAGGCCGCGGTCAGCAGGGCGAGACCCAGCGCCAGCAGCAGAGGGGCCCACACCGCGCCCCCGGAGTCGGCGGCGATCTCGCCGACCAGCACGTACACGCCGGCGCCGAGGACGTCGCCGAGGATGAAGAAGTACAGCAGCGGGGTGGTGAGCGCCCGCTTCAGCGGGGTGTCCGCCGAGGCGGCGGGCTGCGGTGGGGTGACAGTGGCCATGCCCCCGCGTGTCCCCCGAACCGCGTCCCGCACGCCTGACGGGGCGACGGATGCGTCCCGATGGGCGGACCGCGACGGCGTGATTTCGGCCATGCGTGGTAACCGTGGAACAAGGCCCACCGCACCGGGACGTCCGGACGGAGCGGCTTCTCGGGGTACGCCGGAAAAATGGTCGAGCATACCCACAGGAGGAGTCGCGCAACCGTCGGGCGGCCCTGTTTTCTTCCCCCGGCGGGCTGATCTTTTGCCGATCGACGGGCGCGAAGCCGCCCCGCAGCCCTACCCTGCAGAGGGTGAACCAGTTGAAGTCCAGAGAGTCCGAGGCCGACCCGGCGGACACCGCCGAGGACGCCGCCGCAGCCGCCGGTGACGCCGCCGTCGCCGCGGCCGAGGGCGCCCGGGTGGCGCAGGCCGCCGTGACCGTCGCCGAGGCGGCGCTGCCCGGAGCCGCGCTGCCGGGCACGCTCCCCGACGACCTGCGCGCCGAACTGATCGCCTTCCGCCGTGACATCCACATGCACCCGGAGCTCGGCAACCAGGAGTTCCGCACCACCAAGGCGATCAAGACCCGCCTGGAGCGGGCCGGCCTGCGGCCGCGGGTGCTCGCGAGCGGCACCGGACTCGTCTGCGACATCGGCGTGGAGGGGACCACCGCCGCCTACGAGGGCACGTCCGCCCCCGTCGAGGCGGGCCTGCGCGGCATGCTCGCGCTGCGCGCCGACATCGACGCGCTGCCCATCCCGGACATGAAGACGGACTGCGCCTACCGGTCCACCGTCCCCGACCGCGCCCACGCCTGCGGCCACGACGTGCACACCACGGTCGTGCTCGGTGCCGGCCTGGTGCTGGCCGAGCTGCACCGCCAGGGCCGCCTGCCGCGCCCGGTGCGCCTGCTGTTCCAGCCGGCCGAGGAGGTCATGCCCGGCGGCGCGCTCGGCGCGATCGCCGACGGCGTGCTGGAGGGCGTCGGCCGGATCGTCGCGGTGCACTGCGACCCGAAGGTGGAGGCCGGCCGGATCGGTCTGCGCACGGGCGCGATCACCTCGGCCTGCGACCGGCTGGAGGTCGCCCTGGACGGCCCCGGCGGCCACACCGCCCGCCCGCACCTGACCACCGACCTGGTGACGGCCGCCGCGCGCATCGCGGTGGACGTGCCGGCCGTGGTGGCCCGCCGGGTGGACGCCCGCAGCGGCCTGTCGGTCACCTGGGGCCGCATCGAGTCCGGCCACGCGCCCAACGTCATCCCGCAGCGCGCCGAGCTGTCCGGCACGGTCCGCTGCCTGGACCTGGCCTCCTGGCGCGAGGCGGCCGACCTGGTGCACGCCGCGGTCGACGAGATCGCCGCCCTGCACCGCGCCAAGTCGGAGATCACCTACGTGCGGGGCGTCCCGCCGGTGGTGAACGACCCGGACGTCACCGACCTGCTGTGGGACGCCATGACGTCGCGCCGCGGCGCGGAGTCGGTGGAGGGCACCGAGCAGAGCCTGGGCGGCGAGGACTTCTCCTGGTACCTGGAGGAGGTCCCCGGCGCGATGGCCCGCCTGGGCGTGCGCACCCCCGGGGACCGCCTGGTCCGCGACCTGCACCAGGGCGACTTCGACGTCGACGAGTACGCGATCACGGTCGGCGTGGAGCTGTTCACCGCGGCGGCCCTCCTGGACGCCGCCCGCTGAGCCCCCGCCCGTCCCCGGCGCCTCGCCGCGCCGGGGACGACGGCGCTCGCCGCGCCGAAGACGACGGACCGGCGCTCCGTCCGTTACCTCCGGGAACCTGCCATTCCTGTTACTGCCCCGTAACCCTCGGGTGACCGATTTGGACCGACCTCGGCACGGTTCGATAACAGCCGCGTAAGTGAAGTTCCCCTGGGGTTCTACGCGCGTTACTGTCGCAGCGGTTTCGCCATGGGAGCGGGCCGGCAAGGCGGAGCGGGCCGGAGACGGTGCCGTGAGTTCGAAGGGGTGCTTGCAGTGCGTCTCATTTCTCGTAGGAACAGGATCACCCGTGCAGCGGTGACCGTCGCTGTCGTGGCGCTGGCCGCCGCCGGTTGCGGCGAGAGCAGCAAGTCCGCCTCCACGGGCGGTGACAAGGAGTCGGGCAAGTACTCCGGCAAGGGCATCGGCCTGGCCTACGACATCGGCGGCGAGGGCGACCAGTCCTTCAACGACGCCGCGCAC
The DNA here is from genome assembly GCF_040295685.1 of Streptomyces sp. NPDC002734. Taxonomy (NCBI): domain Bacteria; kingdom Bacillati; phylum Actinomycetota; class Actinomycetes; order Kitasatosporales; family Streptomycetaceae; genus Streptomyces; species Streptomyces sp. NPDC002734. Next base: position 26,268 of record NZ_JBEOVU010000050.1, on the reverse strand, counting down.
TCCGGCTTCCTGAAGGCCGACAAGGACTTCGGTATCGGCGGCAAGACCTTCGAGCCGGCCGACGGCGAGGGCGACGCGGACAAGGTCCAGCGCCTGGAGTCGATGGCCAAGCAGGGTTACAACCCGATCATCGGCGTGGGCTTCGTCTACGGCCCGGCGATCAAGGAGGTCGCGGCCAAGTACCCCGACACGACCTTCGGCATCATCGACGACGCGTCCGTCGAGGCCAAGAACGTCGCCTCCATGGTCTTCAGCGAGGAGCAGGCCTCCTACCTGGCCGGCGTCGCCGCCGCCAAGGCCTCCAAGAGCCACACCGTCGGCTTCATCGGCGGCGTGGACATCCCGCTGATCCACAAGTTCGGCGCGGGCTTCGAGCAGGGCGCCAAGGCCGCCGACCCGAAGGTCAAGGTCATCAAGAAGATCCTGACCTCCACCCCGCAGGAGGGCGGTTTCTCCAGCCCGGACAAGGGCCGTGAGGCCGCCAACGGCCAGATCGAGCAGGGCGCCGACGTGGTGTACCACGCCGCCGGCCTCTCCGGTCAGGGCGTCATCTCCGAGGCCGCCAAGAACAAGGTGTGGGCCATCGGTGTCGACTCCGACCAGTACGCGCAGGACGCGCTGAAGGAGTACAAGGACTACATCCTCGGCTCCGCCACCAAGAACGTCGGCGGCGCGGTCTACGAGCTCGCCAAGTCCGTCCACGAGGGCAAGCCGCTGAGCGGCACCATCCGCGGCGACCTGAAGACCGAGGGCGTCGGCTTCTCCGACACCAACCCGAAGTACAAGGCCATGACCGAGGTCGTGGAGGCCGTGAACAAGGCCAAGCAGGACATCATCGACGGCAAGGTCACCGTCAAGACCTCCTGACCCCAGGGATGCCGTGCGCTGCGCCCCTCGCCCCCGGTGAGGGGCGCAGCGCTGTCACCCCGCGCCGGGCCTGGGCCCGGTCGCCGGTCGGTCCGCCGGACCGGATGACTCCGGCAGGGTGCTCCATCGCACCCGCCGGATCGTTTCTCCGAAACATCTACGCGCGTTACTCTGGCGCGCGACATCAAACGCGGTAAGCCTCCTCTGCAGTACGGGTATCGGGAGGCATGGCCAAAAGAGCGCTGCAATGGCAGCGTTACGGCCGCGGAACGGACAGGCGGGCGGCCCCTCGGCCCCCGGCTCCGGACCGTGGCCACCCGGAACGGCAGGGGCGCCGGGCGCAGCTCGCGGCGGACGCCCTTCTCCCCCAGGTTTTTTTAGAGGAGTGTGCGCCATCGACGCGTCCAGCAGCCCTCCGCAGACCGAGCGGGCCACCGCGGTCGAGCTGGCGGGCATCACCAAGCGGTTCCCCGGCGTCGTCGCCAACCACGACATCCGGCTCCGCGTCCAGGAGGGCACCGTCCACGCCCTCGTCGGCGAGAACGGGGCCGGCAAGTCGACCCTGATGAAGATCCTCTACGGCATGCAGAAGCCGGACGAGGGGACCATCACGGTCGGCGGCGAGCAGGTGAGCTTCTCCTCGCCCGCCGACGCCATAGCCCGCGGCATCGGCATGGTGCACCAGCACTTCATGCTGGCCGACAACCTCACCGTGCTCGAGAACGTGGTGCTCGGCAGCGAGAAGCTGCACGGCATCGGCGGCGCGGCCCGTCGCCGCATCGCGGAGATCTCCGAGCGCTACGGCCTGGGCGTCCGACCGGACGCGCTGGTGGAGGACCTCGGCGTCGCGGACCGTCAGCGGGTGGAGATCCTCAAGGTCCTCTACCGCGGCGCGCGCATCCTCATCCTCGACGAGCCGACCGCCGTGCTGGTCCCGCAGGAGGTCGACGCGCTCTTCGACAACCTGCGCGAGCTCACCTCCGAGGGCCTGTCGGTCATCTTCATCTCGCACAAGCTGGGCGAGGTCCTCTCGGTCGCCGACGACATCACGGTGATCCGCCGCGGCACCACGGTCGGCACCGCCGACCCGAAGCTCACGACGCCGCGCAAGCTCGCCGAGATGATGGTCGGCAGCGAGCTGCCCACCCCGGAGACCGCCGAGTCCACGGTGACGGACCGCCCGGTCCTGACCGTCGACAGCCTCCGCCTGGAGGCCGAGGGCGGCCGCGCCGTCCTGGACGACATCGGCTTCACCATCCACGCGGGCGAGGTCCTGGGCATCGCCGGCGTCGAGGGCAACGGCCAGACCGAGCTGATCGAGGCCCTCATCGGCCTCGCGCACGCCGACTCCGGGACGATCACCCTGGACGGCGAGGAGATCACCTCCTGGGCCACCCGCCGCCGCCGCGAGTCCGGCATCGGCTACATCCCCGAGGACCGCCACCGCCACGGCCTGCTGCTGGACTCCCCGCTGTGGGAGAACCGCATCCTGGGCCACGTCACCGAGAAGCCCAACGCCAACGGCTTCTGGCTGAACCTCAAGGGCGCGCAGGCCGACACCCGCCGCATCGTCGAGCAGTACGACGTGCGCACCCCCGGCATCGACGTCACCGCCGGCTCGCTCTCCGGCGGCAACCAGCAGAAGCTGATCGTCGGCCGCGAGATGAGCCACGCCCCGCGCTTCCTGATCGCCGCCCACCCCACCCGCGGTGTGGACGTCGGCGCGCAGGCCGCGATCTGGGACGTCATCCGCGAGGCGCGCCGCGAGGGTCTCGCGGTGCTGCTGATCTCCGCCGACCTGGACGAGCTGATCGGCCTGTCCGACACCCTGCGCGTGATCTACAACGGCCGTCTGGTCGCCGACGCCGACCCCGCCTCCGTCACGCCGGAGGAGCTGGGTTCCGCGATGACCGGCGCGGCCTCGGGCCACCTGGAACACACGGAGCCCGCGGACTCCGCCGCTCCCGCCGCCCCCGCCGCCCCCAAGGACGAGGCACGATGAAGAAGTTCGACAAGGAGCGGGTGCTCCTGGCCGTGGCGGGGCCGGTCATGGCCCTGGTCGCGGCGATCCTGCTGACCTCGGTGGTGCTGCTGGTCTCCGGCCGTAACCCCATCGAGCCGTACGTCATCATGGCCGAGCAGATCGGCTTCTCCGACGTCCAGGTGCTGATCGTCAACCAGGCGTCGCTGTACTACATCGCCGCCCTGGCCGTCGCCCTCGGCTTCCGGATGAACCTGTTCAACATCGGCGTCGACGGCCAGTACCGCCTCGCCGCCATGATGACCGCCGTGGTCGGCGCCCACGTGGCGCTGCCGGCGTTCCTCCAGGTCCCGCTGCTGCTGCTGACCGCGGTGTGCACCGGCGCCTTCTGGGCCGGCATCGCGGGCCTGCTGAAGGTGACCCGTGGCGTCAGCGAGGTCGTCGCGACGATCATGCTGAACTCGATCGCCACCGCGCTCATCCTGTACCTGACCCAGAAGGACACCTGGGGCGTGCAGTCCGGCAACAACATGACGACCGGCGAGATGCACCCCTCCGGCTGGATCCCGGGCATCGGCCTGGGCGCCGACACCGGCGAGCTCTACGGCCTGATCTTCCTCGCCGTGCTCCTGGGCGTCCTGTACTGGCTGGTCCTCAACCGCACCCGGTTCGGCTTCGACCTGCGGGCCTCGGGCGCGTCCCCGGAGGCCGCCGCGGCCTCCGGCGTCGACGCCAAGCGGATGACGCTCACCGCCATGCTGATCTCCGGCGGCGTGGCCGGCCTCTCCGGCCTGCCGCTGCTGCTCGGCGACGCGCACACCTACGGCCTCAGCTTCCCGGCCGGTCTCGGCTTCACCGCGATCGGCATCGCCCTGCTGGGCCGCAACCACCCCGGCGGCATCGCCTTCGCGGCGCTGCTGTGGGCCTTCCTCGACAAGGCGTCCCAGGAGCTCGACTTCTACGACTACGAGAAGGAGATCGCCACGATCATGCAGGGCCTGATCGTGTTCGCGGTCGTCATCTCCTACGAGGTGGTCCGCGTCTGGGGTCTGCGCCGCCAGCAGAAGCGCGTCGGCGAGGAACTCGCCGCTGCCGCGGCGTCCGCCGCCGGCACGTCCGTCAACGGTGACAAGACCGAGAAGGAGGTGGCGGCCCGATGAGTACCGCGACCGTCGCCAAGTCCCGGCCCGCGCAGGCCGCGAAGCCCGGCCGCCGCCGGATGTCGCTGCCCGTGGTGCTGCTGCTGATCGCCGGGGCGCTCGTCCTGGTCTCCGTCGTCCGCATGATCACCGGCGCGAACGGCATCACGTCCACCGGCCAGATGTCCACCGCGCTGCGCCTGGCCGTCCCGATCGGCCTGGCCGGACTCGGCGGCCTGTGGGCCGAGCGGGCCGGTGTGGTCAACATCGGCCTCGAGGGCATGATGATCCTCGGCACCTGGTTCGGCGCCTGGGCCGGCTACCAGTGGGGCCCGTGGGTCGGCGTGGCCTTCGGCATCCTCGGCGGCTGCATCGGCGGCGTCCTGCACGCCATCGCCACCGTCACCTTCAACGTCAACCACATCGTCTCCGGTGTGGCGCTGAACATCCTGGCGCTGGGGCTGGCCCGGTACCTGTCGAAGTACACCTTCGAGGGCGTGCCGCAGGGCTCCTCCAAGCAGTCCCCGCCGATCGAGTCACTGGGCACCTTCGACGTGCCGGGGTTGTCCGACTGGCTGGTCACGCTCAACCAGAAGCACTGGTTCGTCGTCTCCGACGTCGCGGGCCTGCTCGGCGGCGCGATCACCAACCTGTCGCCGCTGACCGTGGTCGCGGTGGCGCTGGTCCCGCTGAGCTGGTACGTGCTGTGGCGCACCGCCTTCGGCCTGCGGCTGCGCTCCTGCGGCGAGAACCCGGTGGCCGCCGAGTCGCTGGGCGTGAACGTCTACAAGTACAAGTACATCGCCGTGATCATCTCCGGCGGCTTCGCCGGCCTCGGCGGCGCCTTCCTGTCGATCGTGGCGTCCAACGTCTACCTCGACGGGCAGACCGCCGGCCGCGGTTACATCGGTCTCGCCGCGATGATCTTCGGCAACTGGATGCCGGGCGGCCTGGCCCTCGGCGCGGGCCTGTTCGGCTACACCGACAGCCTCAACCTGCGCGGCGGCACCAGCAACGTGCACGCCCTGCTGCTCCTGGTCGCGTTCCTGCTGCTGGCCGGCGCGCTCTACCTGGCCTGGCGCAGGCGGTACCTGCCGGCCCTGATCACCGCGGTGATCGCCGCGGCGACCTACCTCTGGTACGCGAACACCTCCGAGGTGCCGTCCCAGCTGGTGACCGCCAGCCCGTACATCGTCACCCTGCTGGTGCTCTCGCTGTCCGCGCAGCACCTGAGGATGCCGAAGGCGGACGGCCTGCCGTACCGCAAGGGCCAGGGCGGATGACGGGGACGACGGCCGCCGCGGGCGGCGCGTTCGACTGGGACGCCCTGCGGGCGGTGGCGCACGAGGCGATGACCCGCGCCTACGCCCCGTACTCGGGCTACCCGGTCGGCGTCGCCGCCCGCGTGGACGACGGCCGGGTCGTCTCCGGCTGCAACGTGGAGAACGCCTCCTACGGCATCGGCCTGTGCGCGGAGTGCGGGCTGGTGTCGGAGCTCCAGCGCACCGGAGGCGGGCGGCTGACCCACTTCACGTGCGTCGACGGCGAGGGCGCGGTGCTCGTCCCGTGCGGACGGTGCCGGCAGCTCCTCTTCGAGTTCGGCGGCGCCGAGCTCCTGCTGGAGACCCCCGAGGGCGTCCTGCCGCTGTCCGCCATGCTCCCCCAGGCCTTCGGCCCGGGCCACCTCCACCAGGGCCCCGGGGCCTGACCTCTCCCGTCCCGGGGGCGCGGATCCTCTCCGTGCCCCCGGGGACGAGCGGCCGGCCCGCGGGCAAGATCACCGCAACGAAGCGAAGAAGGGGCCGTCCCATGGACGCCATCACCGTCATCCGAGCCAAGCGCGACCGCGCGGAGCTGACCGACGAGCAGATCGACTGGGTCGTCGACGCGTACACCCGCGGCGAGGTCGCCGACTACCAGATGGCCGCCCTCAACATGGCGATCCTGCTCAACGGCATGAACCGCCGCGAGATCGCCCGCTGGACCGCCGCCATGATCGCCTCCGGCGAGCGGATGGACTTCTCCTCCCTCTCCCGCCCCACCGCCGACAAGCACTCCACCGGCGGCGTCGGCGACAAGATCACCCTCCCGCTCGCACCGCTGGTCGCCGCCTGCGGCGCCGCCGTCCCACAGCTGTCCGGCCGCGGCCTCGGCCACACCGGCGGCACCCTCGACAAGCTGGAGTCGATCCCCGGCTGGCGCGCCGCGCTCTCCAACGAGGAGATGCTGGCGATCCTCGACGACGTCGGCGCGGTGATCTGCCAGGCCGGCTCCGGCCTCGCCCCGGCCGACCGCAAGCTCTACGCGCTGCGCGACGTCACCGGCACCGTGGAGGCCATCCCGCTGATCGCCTCCTCGATCATGTCCAAGAAGATCGCCGAGGGCACCGGCGCGCTGGTCCTGGACGTCAAGGTCGGCTCCGGCGCCTTCATGAAGACCCTGGACGACGCCCGCGAGCTGGCCACCACCATGGTCGGCCTCGGCCGCGACCACGGCGTCAACACGGTCGCGCTGCTCACCGACATGTCCACCCCGCTCGGCCTCACCGCCGGCAACGCGCTCGAGGTCCGCGAGTCCGTCGAGGTGCTGGCCGGCGGCGGCCCCTCCGACGTCGTCGAGCTGACCCTCGCGCTGGCCCGCGAGATGCTCGCCGCGGCCGGCCTCCCCGACGCCGACCCGGCCAAGGCGCTCGCCGACGGCTCCGCGATGGACGCCTGGCGCCGCATGATCCGCGCCCAGGGCGGCGACCCGGACGCCGTGCTGCCCACCTCCCGCGAGCAGCACGTCGTCACCGCCCCGTCCTCCGGCGTGCTGACCCGCCTGGACGCCTACGCCGTCGGCGTCGCCGCCTGGCGGCTGGGCGCGGGCCGCGCCCGCAAGGACGACCCGGTGCAGGCCGCGGCCGGCGTCGAGCTGCACGCGAAGCCGGGCGACGCCGTCACCGCGGGCGCCCCGCTGATGACGCTGCACACCGACACCCCGGAGCGCTTCTCCTACGCCCTGGAGTCCCTGGACGTCGCCTTCGACGTCGCCGCCGCGGGCACGGACTTCACCGCCCCGCCGGTGGTCCTGGAGCGCATCGGCTGACCCTGCCGTCCCGCTGCCGTCCCTCGGCCGCCACCCGCCCCGTCCGGCGCCTCAGCCGGACGAGGCGGGCCGGGGCTGCCACTCGATCAGCAGGATGGTCGCATCGTCGGTCAGCCGGTCGCTGTGGTGGTCCAGGATGTCGTGGATCAGCAGCCGGAGGATCCCCCGCCGCAGACGGAGCAACGGTTCCCCCGGCGCGGGCGGGACCGCGCCTCGCCGATGAGTCCGGCCGCCGCACGCGGTCTACCCGTGCATGAGGGATCCGGAGAGCGTCGTGCTGCGCGTGCCGGGCGAGCCCGTCGGGAAGGACGGCGTCGCCCGGCTGTGCGACGCCGCGCGCGACGGGCTGGCCGACGGCGCGGCCGTGGTGGTGTGCGACGTCCGCGCGGTGCGGCGGCCCTCGCTCGGCACCGTCGACCTGCTGGCGCGGCTGATGCTCACCGCCCGACGGGCCCAGGGCCGTGTCCTGCTGCGCGGCCCCGACCCGGCGCTACTCGCCCTGCTCGGCCTCGTCGGGCTGACCGTCGGCGTCGAGGCGCCCGGCGAGACCGAAGAGGGGGAAGAAGCGCTGCGTGTCGAGGAAGCAGTGCATCGCGGCGATCCGCCCCTCTGACAGCTCCAGCACCTGCACCGCCCACGGGGAGTACCCGCCGCGCTCCGGATCCGGCTTGTAGTGGGCGAAGCCGGGCAGGCCGTTGACCTCCACCGGGAGCAGCTTCGAGCCGGCGCAGCTCGCACCGGCCGTGGTCATGAAACCGGTCATGTCCGAAGGACCGAGCAGCCACAGGTCGAACGGCGGCATGGTCATGATGGCGTCCTCGTGGAGCAGCGCCGTCAGCGCGGCCATGTCGTAGCCCTCGAAGGCGGCGACGTAGCGCTCCAGGAGCTTCTGCTGCTCCTCGTCCAGCGGGTCGGACACCTCGCCCGGCCGCTCCCCGCCGCGCTCGGACAGGGTGGCCCGGGCGCGCTGGAGGGCGCTGTTCACCGAGGCCACCGAGGTGTCCAGCAGCTCCGCGACCTCGCTCGCCCGCCAGGCCAGCACCTCGCGCAGGATCAGCACCACGCGCTGCTTGGGCGGCAGGTCCTGAAGCGCCGCCATGAACGCGAGCCGCACCGACTCCTTGGCGACGGCCCGCTCGGCCGGGTCGGAGACGTCCGGCAGCACCCGGGCGTCCGGGACCGGCTCCAGCCAGGTGTGGTCGGGGCGCGGCGACAACGCGGCCTGCGCGAGCGGCGTGGCGGCGGACAGGTCCACCGGCCTGGCCCGCTTGTTGCCGGCCGACAGCAGGTCCAGGCAGACGTTGGTGGCGATCCGGTAGAGCCAGGAGCGGAGGCTGGAACGCCCCTCGAACTTGTCGCGGCTGCGCCAGGCGCGGATCATCGTGTCCTGCACCGCGTCCTCGGCCTCGAAGGAGGAGCCGAGCATGCGGTAGCAGTAGCCGGTGAGCTCGGTGCGGTACCGCTCCATCGCCTCGGAGTCCACCGCTCCGGTCGCTGTGGATACGTCGGTCATGACAACCCGCCCCTCGGCTTCTTCGCCTGTAACGCCAGCACTTCCGGAAGCTACCGCAGCCCACTGACAACGTACTGCGGGACGGGAGAAGTCGCAGGTGGGAAGCGGCGGCGAGGTGCGGCGGGGCGCGGCGGGTCCGACCCGGCCGCACGCCGGCCGGGTCGGACCGCCGAGGCGGCCGGGGTGCGGCCGGGTCAGGCCGCCGGGACCGGGCGGCGGGCCGCCAGGGTGCCCAGCAGGGTGATCGCCGAGACGCCGGCCACGGCAAGCAGCCCCACGGCCACCGTGCCGCCCCAGCCCGCCGCGTGGAAGGCCACCGCGCCCAGCGTCGAGCCCACGCTGGAGCCGATGTAGTACGCGGACTGGTACAGCGCCGCCGCTTGGGCGCGCCCGTGCTGCGCGGTCCCGCTGACCGCGGAGGAGGCCGCCGAGTGCCCGGCGAAGAACCCGCCGGTCACCAGCACCAGGCCCAGCAGGATCAGGGGCAGCCGGTCGGCGAGCGAGACCAGCAGGCCCGCCGCCGTCAGCGCGCCGGACAGGTACAGCGTGCCCCGGCGGCCGAGCCGCCCGACCAGCCGTCCGGAGACGGACGCGGACACCGTGCCCACCAGGTAGACCAGGAAGATCGAGCCGACCACGCCCTGCGGCAGGGAGAACGGCTCCTCGGTCAGCCGGTAGCCGATCACCGTGTACACGCCGCCGAACACCGTCATGAACAGCGCGCCGATCGCGTACAGCCGCCGCAGCAGCGGGTTCGCCAGGTGGTCGCGCACGGTGCGGGCGACCACGCCGGGCCGCAACGAGCCGCGGGTGAAGTGCTTCGGCTCCGGCAGCAGCAGGCGGAACGCCACCGCGCAGCCCACCGCCAGCACGCCCAGCACCGCCAGCGCGACCCGCCAGCCCCACTCCTGGGCGACCCAGCCGCTCAGCACCCTGCCGCTCATGCCGCCGACGCTGTTGCCGGCCACGTACAGCCCGACCGCGGTGATCAGCGCCCGCGGCCGCACCTCCTCGGCGAGGTAGGCGGTCGCCGAGGAGGGCAGCCCGGCCAGGGCCGCGCCCTGCACCGCGCGCAGCGCCACCAGCACCCCGAGCGAGGGCGCGAAGGGGACCAGCAGTCCGATGCCGACCGCCACGGCGACCGCCCCGGTCATCGTGGCGCGGCGTCCGAACCGCTCGGAGAGCGCGCTCATCGGGATGACGAACAGCGCGAGGCCGCCGGTCGCGGCGGCCACCGTCCACGACACGTCGCTCACGGTGGAGCCGTAGTCGGCGGAGATCAGGGGGAGCAGTGCCTGCGTGGAGTAGAGGAGGGCGAAGGTCGCGACCCCGGCGAGGAAGAGCGCCAGGCTCATCCGCCGGTAGGCGGGGGTGCCGACGTCGACCCGGGTGTCCGGGGAGGCGGCGGGGGTGACGGGCGGGGCGGGGACGGAGGTCGCGGCGCCCACACGGGTGGACGCCTCGGTACTGGCAGCAGGCATGATCCGACCGTACGAACGGCCTCGCTCATCCGTCCAATGCACGGACTGGCCATAATCGTTCCTGTGGTGCATCAGCAGAGGTCACAGGAGTGGCTGTCACAGACCGGTGACGTGGAAGACATCGTCACGAACCTCGTCCCGCGTCTCGCGTACTTCGCGGGCGTGGCCCGCAACGAGCACGTCACGCGCGCCGCGCAGGAGATGCGGGTGCCGCAGTCGACGCTCTCGCGGGCCGTCGCCCGGCTGGAGGAGGACCTCGGGGTCGACCTCTTCGCCCGGCGCGGCCGCACGGTGGCCCTCACGCCCGCGGGGCGCACCTTCCTCGCCTCCGTGGAGCGGGCGCTGGCCGACCTGGAGCGGGCCGCCGAGGAGGTCCGCGCGGACGCCGACGCGGCGGTCGGCAAGGTCGCCTTCGGGTTCCTGCACACCATGGGCGCCGAGACGGTGCCGGGGCTCATCCACGCCTTCCGCGCCGACCACCCGGGCATCCGGTTCAGCCTCGTGCAGAACTACGGCGAGGCGATGCTGGAGGGCCTGCGGCGCGGGGAGCTGGACCTGTGCCTGACCTCGCCGGTGCCGGACGCCCCCGACCTGGTGGCCCGTCGCCTCGACGAGCAGAAGCTGCGACTGGTGGTGCCCGCCGACCACCGGCTGGCCTCCCGCAGGCGGATCCGGCTGTCGGAGGCGGCGGAGGAGACCTTCGTGACGCTGGAGACCGGGTACGGGCTGCGGCGGATCACCGACGACCTGTGCGCGCAGGCCGGGTTCCGGCCGCGGGTCGCCTTCGAGGGGGAGGAGGCGGAGACCCTGCGCGGCCTGGTCGCGGCCGGGCTGGGCGTCGCGCTGCTGCCGCCGCCGGCCTTCCCGCGGCCCGGGGTCGCGGAACTCGCCGTCACCGCGCCGCGGGCGGTGCGCGAGATCGGCGTCGCCTGGCTCGACGGCCACCCCGACACCCCGCCGGTCGCCGCCTTCAAGAGGTTCCTGCTCTCCCGCCGCGGCCACCTGCTGCCGACGTGACCTGCGGGGCCTCCGGGGCGCCGGCCTCCTCCCGACATGACCTGCGGGGCCTCCCGGGCGCCGGCCTCCTCCCGACAGGACCCGCGGGGCTCCAGGGCGCCGGCTCCCGCCCCCGACGTGACCCGCGCAGGAGGCCCCGGTGTCACCCCTCGCGCAGCCGGCCGAAGCCGGAGGCGAGCGGCATGCGCAGGCCCAGCGGCGGAGGCGCGGCGAGGGCGTCCCGCACGGCCCGCGGCATCGGCGCCCCCACGAGCGTGCCGAGCGCGAAGTCGGCGGCCAGCGTGTGGACCTCCCACCGGTAGGCGCGCAGCGCGTGCCCGTCGGTGTGCACCTCGAACCGGCACACCTCCCGGTTCGTCTTCTTGATCCGCTCGGCCAGCCGGAACGACCGCTCCGGCGCGCACCGCGCGTCGTCCGTGCCGTGCACGACCAGCACCTGACGGGACGCCAGCTGCTTGACCGGCTCGGGTCCGGCCGCCGCCCCGTGCCCGCCGTCCGGCGGCAGCCAGGGGGCCAGTGCCACCACCGACCGGACCGCCGGGTGCCCCGCGGCCCGCAGCGCCGCCCGGCCGCCCATGTCCACCCCGACCAGGCAGACCGGCACGTCGCCGTACCTCCGCACCGCCTCGTCGGCGGCGAGCCCGGCGTCCTCGGCGAGCGCCGCGTCCTCGCCGTTCCAGCCGCCCAGCCGGTAGCGCACCAGGTGCGTCGCGAGGCCGTGCCGCTCCCCGGCCCGGGCCAGCCGCCGGCCCAGGGCGCGCATCGCGACGTACGCGGCCGCGGACGACGGCGCGCGGTCCGACTCCTCCTTGCCGGGGGGCAGCAGCAGCACCACCCCGGCGACCGCGCGGGGCCCGTCCGGCCGCCGCAGGGGCCGCGCGGCGAACGGCTTGCCGAGCCGATCCGGTCCGTCCGGGCGGTCCGGTAGGTCCGGGCCGCGGGTGCCTTGGTGTGCCATGCGCCCACACTGGCAGAACACCGCGCCCACGCCACCCTCGCGCGCGGGATCTACGCGCGTAGGGAATTGCGCGTTATGGTTCAGCGATGAAGAGCCAGACCATCCACGCCCCGACCGCGGAGCAGATCCGCCGGGCCCCGAAGGTCGTGCTGCACGACCACCTCGACGGCGGCCTGCGCCCCGGCACGGTCGTCGAACTCGCCCGCGAGAACGGGTACGAGTCGCTGCCGTACAACGACACCGACAAGCTCGGCTCCTGGTTCCGCGAGGCCGCGGACTCCGGTTCCCTGGAGCGGTACCTGGAGACCTTCGCCCACACCGTCGGCGTGATGCAGAGCGAGAACGCCCTGCGCCGCGTGGCCGCCGAGTGCGCCGAGGACCTCGCCGCCGACGGCGTGGTCTACGCCGAGGTGCGGTACGCCCCCGAGCAGCACCTGGAGGGCGGGCTGACGCTGGAGCAGGTCGTCGAGGCCGTCAACGCCGGTTTCCGGGAAGGGGAGCGGCGCGCGCGGGAGAACGGCCACCGCATCCGCGTCGGCGCCCTGCTCACCGCCATGCGGCACGCCGCCCGGTCGCTGGAGATCGCCGAACTCGCCAACCGCTACCGGGACTCCGGCGTGGTCGGCTTCGACATCGCGGGCGCCGAGGCCGGATACCCGCCCACCCGCCACCTGGACGCCTTCGAGTTCCTGAAGCGGGAGAACAACCACTTCACCATCCACGCCGGCGAGGCCTTCGGCCTGCCGTCGATCTGGCAGGCCCTCCAGTGGTGCGGCGCCGACCGGCTCGGCCACGGCGTGCGGATCATCGACGACATCGAGGTCGCCGAGGACGGCTCGGTGGAACTCGGCCGGCTCGCCGCCTACGTCCGCGACAAGCGGATCCCGCTGGAGCTCTGCCCGACCTCCAACCTGCAGACCGGCGCGGTCGACTCCTACGCGAACCATCCGATCGGCCTGCTGCGGCGGCTGCACTTCCGGGTCACCGTCAACACCGACAACCGCCTGATGTCCGGCACCACCATGAGCCGCGAATTCGAGCATCTTGTCGGCACTTTCGATTACTCGCTCGACGACATGCAGTGGTTCACCGTCAATGCGATGAAATCAGCATTCATTCCTTTCGATGAAAGGGTGGCGATGATCGATGACGTGATCAAGCCGGGCTACGCCACGCTGAAGGCGGAGTGGCTGTTCCGCTGAACCGTCCCTGAGCTGCGGTGACGTCGGACGCGGAAGGGCCGGGCGGAGAATCTGCCCGGCCCTTCCGTCGCGGGACGTGCGTATTTCGGTGTTTGCGGACCGCGCCGATCCGTGTTTACGGTCGTGGACCGCTCAGTCCCCCGTCATCGCACTTCAAGGACGCATTCACTATGAAGCAGTCTGCTGCCAAGACCCTCGGCGTCGCCGCCCTCGGCGCCGCCTTCGCGGCGGTCGGCGCGGGTGCCGCCACGGCTGCCCCGGCCCTCCCGGACGCCGGCCCCGCGCTGAGCGGCGTGACCGGCGCGATGCCCGCGGACGGCATCGGGGACGCCCTCCAGGGCCCCCTGGTCCAGGGCCTGCAGGGCGCCGGCGACCAGCTCGGCGGCATCGGCGACGAGCTCGGCGGCATGGGCATGGACGCCGCCATGGGCAGCGCCGACAAGGTGTCCGGCGCGGCGCAGGACCGTGACGCCGGCGCCCGTGCCAACGGGGGCGAGGAGGCGGCCGCCCCGCTCGGCAAGGTGACACCGCTGCTCGGCGGCCTCGGCCTCGGCGAGATGAACATGGGCTCCGGCAGCAACCTCAACGGCCTGCCCCTCGGCTGAGTCCCGCCGCCCTCCGCATGCCCGAAGGGGCGCGACCGGATTCCCGGTCGCGCCCCTTCGGTATGCCCGTGCGGGTCCTCCCGCGGCGTCAGACGACGGCGGAACGGCGGGCCGCCCGCTTCTCGTCCGGCAGCAGGATCCACAGCGCGACGTACACCAGGAACTGCGGCCCCGGCAGCAGGCAGGAGACCAGGAAGATCACCCGCATGGTGGTCGCGGAGACGCCGAAGCGCTTGGCCAGCGCGGCGCAGACTCCGGCGATCATGCGGCCGTGGGTGGGGCGAACGAGGCTGCTCATGGCTGCTCCTCCGTAGAGCGTCGTCAGAGTGTCGTCTCTACCGGGAGGCGACCCCCGCGGCCGCCCCCTACGCCATCAAAGCTACGTCGGCAAAAGGGGCAACGCGTCGCCCTACGGGGCGATCGGGACCCTGGGAATCCTCGGGGGCAGACCCTGAGCCGCCTCCTGGTCGACACCCTCGGAGGCATGCCGCACGCGCCGTCCGAGCCGTCGCCGCAGCGCCGCCCGGCCGGCCGGCACCACGCTCAGGTGGGTCACCGTGATCCCGACGGTGTTCAGGATCAGCGAGTCGACGTCGACCACCTGACCGGGCACACCGGTCTGGAGCAGTTCGATGCCCAGCGAGATGAGGAGCCCGGCCGCCACCGTGCGGACCAGCGAGAGCAGCGTGGCCGCCCGCAGCCGGCCGCCGGCCAGCGGCAGCAGCACCCCCAGCGGCGCCAGCAGCGCCAGGTCCTCGACGATGCGCCGGGCGGCCGGCCACCAGCCGAGCGCCAGGTCCGCACGTATCCCCGCCATCGGCCGGACGTTGGCCGGGGTGATCCAGGGGACGTCCAGCGGTCTGAGCGTCAGCCACCCGACGACGGCGAGGTGTGCGGCGAGGAGAAGGACACCTGCCGTGCGAAATCCGGTGGCGATGTCTCCGTCGCCCGAGCGTTGACGCTGCACGTGGCTCTAGACGCCGCGCCGTGCCCCGCGGTTCCGGGGACCCGCGCACCCCGGTGGCTCCCCGGCCGCGCGCGCCCCCGCGGCCGTCACTGCGCCGGGGCGGCGGTGTCGGAGGGGACCGGAGTGGCGGTCGGGTTGTTGCGCACCTCCGGAGGGCACTCGTAGCGCGACAGCTCGCCCTCCGGACCCCCGAGGGTGACCTTGCCCGAGCCCTGGGTGGCGGTCGACTCGGCGAAGGTGCAGACGATCTGGGCCATCGCCCCGCTCCGCATCCGCTCCGGCGGCACGCTCAGCCGGAAGGAGTCCGCCGGGTCGTCCGGCCGCGCGCCCTTCACCCGGGTGCCGAACGGCACCAGCGTCCGGTAGCCGTCCTCCAGTTCCCCCGGCGAGGGGTGCCGGGCCAGCTCGTCGAGCAGACCCCGCGCCACCACGGAACGCCGCTGGGCCTCGTCGGTGTCCGCCGGCAGCTCGACCGTGCGCTGCACCAGCGTCAGCTGGCCCGCGCACAGCAGATACACCCGGACCGGCACCCGGGTCGCGTCCCGCGGCTGCGGCGAGGACGTCGGACTGGGGCACGGCATCCGCGACGGTGCCGAGGTGAAGTACACCGGCACCTCGGTCGCCCGGATCCCGCAGCCCGCCAGTACCACCGCCGGTATCACGCCCAGCAGCAGCGCCCTCGCGCCCCTCGCCCTCACCGCCCGCTCCTCTGCCTCTTGCTCGCACCCGGCTGCTGCTCCGCCGCGGCGTCCTCGGTCACCGAGGACGCGTCCAGCGGAAGGCGCAGCGTGAACACCGCTCCGCCGTCGGGGGAGTTGGCGGCGGATATGTCGCCGCCGTGGATGTGCGCGTTCTCCAGCGCGATGGACAGCCCCAGACCCGAGCCCTCGGAACGCGGCCGGGAGGCGCTCGCCTTGTAGAACCGGTCGAAGACGTGCGGCAGCACCTCCTCGGGGATGCCCGGACCGTGGTCGCGGACCTCGATCACCAGCACCTTGCCCGCCGCCTCGGAGAGGGCCTCTGCCCCCTCGTCACCGGCGTCCGCGTCCGCGACCTGCTCCGCCCGCTCACCGGGCTCGTGCGCGGAGTGCGCGACGTGCGCCGTGAGCGGCGCGTGCGGCACCGGCGGCGCCAGCGGCTCCTCGGGGGCGTCCTCCACCCGCACCGAGACCCGCACCGGGGAGCCGCCGTGCTTGAGGGCGTTGCCGATCAGGTTGGCGAGTATGACGTCCAGCCGCCGCGGGTCCAGCCGCGCCGTGACGCCGCGCTCCGCGTCCAGCTCGACCGCGTCCAGCCAGGCACGGGCGTCGACGCAGGCGGTGATCTGGTCGGCGATGTCCACGTCGTCGAGGACCAGACGGGCGGTGCCCGCGTCGAAGCGGGTGACCTCCATCAGGTTCTCCACCAGGTCGCCGAGCCGCCGGGTCTCGCTGACCACCAGCCGCACGGCCGGCTCGACCATCGGGTCGATGCCGCCGGTCTCCGCGTCGAGCTCCTCCTCCAGCACCTCCGTCACCGCGGTGATCGCGGTCAGCGGGGTGCGCAGCTCGTGCGACATGTCGGCCACGAAGCGGCGCGAGGCCTCGTCCCGGGCGCTCATCTCCGCCACCCGGTGCTCCAGCGCGGCGGCGGTGCGGTTGAACGTCCGTGACAGTTCGGCGAGTTCGTCGGTGCCGGAGACCTGAAGGCGGGTGTCCAGCTTGCCCTCGCCCAGCCGTCGTGCGGCGATGCCCAGCCGGTGCACCGGCCGCAGCACGGTGGTGGCGGCCGCCTGCGCCAGCAGCGCGGAGCCGACCAGCGCCAGCGCGGTGGCGATGCCCAGGGACCAGGCCAGCGAGTTGAGGTCCTTGGCCTCCGGCTCCAGCGACTTCAGCATGTAACCGGTCGGGCCGTCGGCTATCTTCGCCCCGGCCACCAGGCACGGGGTGTCGTTCTCGTCCACCGTCCGCTGCCAGTACAGGTGGTACGGCGAGGAGTTCACGGAGGTCAGCTTCTGCTTGCGGCCCACCGCGTGGCTCAGCGAACGCGGCACGTCCTCCAGGGTGAACTGCTCCCACACGTTCGACGGGGCGGTGACCGTCTCCCCGTCGGGCGTGGTGGAGGTCAGCAGCACGCTGAAGTGCTGGCTGCTGCGGGACATCTCCTCGGCCGCGTGCCGCAGTTCCTCGCGGGTCGGCTCGGCCGGGAGCGCCGCCGCGTGGCGCTGCATCTCCTGCGCGAAGTCGCGCAGCACCGCGTCCTGGGCACGGGTCAGCACCGCCTCACGGTTCAGCCAGTACGCGATGCCGGACGCCGTCACCGCCGCGGTCAGCGCGACCAGGCCGAAGACCAGCACCAGGCGCAGCCGCAGGCTGGTGAAGCGCAGGGAGCGGGCTCTCGGGGCCTTCGCCTCCCGGCCTCCGCCGCCGCCCTGTCCGGTATCGGCGGACGGCTGGGCCGCGGAAGGGGTGCCCGGGGAACGGCGCTCGGTCACTGCGGCTGGTCCAGGCGGTAACCGACGCCGCGCACCGTGCGGATCAGCGTCGGGGAGGACGGCACGTCCTCCACCTTGGCGCGCAGCCGCTGCACGCAGGCGTCCACCAGGCGCGAGTCGCCCAGGTAGTCGTGCTCCCACACCAGCCGCAGCAACTGCTGGCGGGACAGCGCCTGCCCGGGGCGGCGGCTGAGCTCCAGGAGCAGGCGCAGCTCGGTCGGGGTGAGCTGCAACTCCTCCCCGTTCTTGGTCACCGTCATCGCGGAACGGTCGATGACCAGCGAGCCGAACGCCGCCGAGTCGCTCGACTCCCGCTCCCCGCGGCGCAGCACCGCACGGATCCGGGCGTCCAGCACCCGGCCCTGCACGGGCTTGACCACGTAGTCGTCGGCGCCGGACTCCAGCCCGACCACCACGTCGATGTCGTCGCTGCGCGCGGTCAGCAGGATGATCGGCAGCTGGTCGGTCCGGCGGATCCGCCGGCAGACCTCGAAACCGTCGATTCCGGGCAGCATGACGTCGAGCACGATCAGATCCGGCCGCTGCTCGCGCAGCAACTGCAGACCGTCCTCACCGCTCGCAGCGGTCGCCACGCGGTGCCCCTGGCGGGTCAGGGAGAGCTCCAGGGCCGTACGGATGGCGTCGTCGTCCTCGATCAGCAACAGGGAAGGCACGGGCTCATTCTGGCCCATGGTCCTCACGGAGGGAATTCCGGTTACCGGAACACCTGTTCGCCCCAGCTCACGGCCGGGACGCCCGGGAACGCGATCTTCGTGCGGAGGGCCTGTGACAGGTCTGTGACAGTCGGCGGACACCGTCATGAAGTGTCCCCGGCAACATCTTCCTCACGGACAGGAACATGACGGGGAGGCGCGGGATGAGCACTCTGCTCAGCAATGGCACTGGTGCAGTGGCCACGCGTCTGCACGACGTGGTGATCCGGGGGGAGCGGTCCGGCGTCGTGGGGGCGCGGGGCTGCGTGCGGGGAACCGGCAGCCGGTACGGCGTTCAGGCCCAGCCGGCGCCGGGACCCGCGCCTGTGACACCCGCCGTGACGCCCGCCGTGACGCCTTCCGTGCCGACGCAGCGCACGGCCGCCGACCCGGTCCGGGGGGACCAGGGCGGCCCGCGCGCCACCGACGGCGGCCTGTCGGAGGCCGAGTTCACCGCCTACGTGCGGGAACGGCGGGCCTCGCTGTACGCCACGGCCTACCACCTGACCGGCGACCGCTTCGAGGCGGAGGACCTGCTCCAGAGCGCGCTGTTCTCCACCTATCGGGCGTGGGACCGGATCAGCGACAAGGCGGCGGTGGGCGGCTACCTGCGGCGCACCATGACCAACCTGCACATCAGTGCCTGGCGCCGCCGCAAGCTCAACGAATACCCGACCGAGGAGCTGCCGGAGACGGCCGGCGACCTGGACTCCATGCGCGGCACCGAGCTGCGCACCGTCCTGTGGCAGGCGCTCTCCCGGCTCCCCGAGCCGCAGCGGACCATGCTGGTCCTGCGGTACTACGAGGGCCGCACCGATCCGGAGATCGCGGACATCCTCGACATCAGCGTCGGCACGGTCAAGTCCAGCATCTGGCGGTCGCTGCGGCGGCTGCGGGAGGACCAGGTCCTGGGACTCGGCCGTGACGAGGAGGAAGCCTTCGGCGAACTGGTCGCCTGAAGGTAGCGAGGGCTCACGGGGGATCGGAGCCCTTGGGGGGCACGGGGGAAACACGGGGGAACGGGTCCGGGCGGTTCCGGGGGAGCCGGCCGGACCGGGGGAGCCATGGGGGACCCCACGGGGGAAACGGGGGCCCCACGGGGGAGAACGGGGGGCACGGGGGAAGGGCGGGACCGGAAGCGGGGGCTTTCCGGTCCCGCCCTCTTGCGTGCGGGGTCGGTCGCGGCGCGGTCAACCAGCGGTCAGCCGGTGGTCGCCCGGGTCCCGCCGGACCGGGCCGTCGCCGCGCCCACCACGGCCGCGACCCGCGTCTCGGCCTCCGGCCGGTCGCAGGGGTAGGCCCCCAGCGAGGTCTGCCGCGCCACGATGGTCCGTTCCGACCGCATCAGCCGCCAGCCCCGCCGCAGCAGGAACGGCACCGACTTGCGGCCCTCGCGCAGGTCCCGCAGGAACCGCCGCCGGAACGTGGTCACCGACCCCCGGGTCAGGCACAGGGCGTCGCCCAGCAGCCCCAGCTCACGGCAGCGGGACACGATCTCCGCGGCGAAGATCCCCTCCGCCACGAACACGGGCGCGCCGGCGATGTCCAGCTCCGTCCGCCCGGTGCGGGCGCTCAGCGAGATGTCGTACACCGGCACCTCGGTCCGCCCCGTCCGGCACAGCGACTCGATCGCGGCCACCGCGGTGTCCGCGTCCCAGGACAGCGGGTGGTCCCAGTCGATGTCCTCGCTCCCGGCCAGCAGCGGCAGCGACGGGTCGTCCGCCTCCTTGTAGAAGTCGTCCAGCCGCAGCACCGGCAGCCCGGTGGCGGCAGCGAGCAACGACTTCCCGGACCCCGAGGGGCCGCAGAGCAGAACAACACGTGTCGGCGAGGAGTACTGGGTGGTCACGAGATACCAGTCTGCGGCATCGAACGCCCCTCGAACGAGTCGCCGACGTCCTTTGGCGCGGACGTCACATCCGCGGAGCCCCCGCACGGGACACCGCCGCGTCGGCGGATACGGCGGAAGCATCGGCCACCTTGCCGGCGGCCGGTGCCAACAAGCCCCTCCGGCAACCCTGTTACCTTCGGACGCCGATGCCCACAGGCGATCGGGGGGACGGCATGGAGTCCGGACGCATACAGAAGACCGTCAACGTGGTGCTGTGCCTGGCCGCGGTCGCGGGCAGCATCTGGGGCGGCACGGTGATCTGGGAGGTCCTGAGCAATCGCCACCGGATCAACCAGGCCTGCGACGACCTGGTCCCCGCCCGAAACGTCCTCGCGCTGTCCCCGGCGGGCGGCGACATCACGCACCGGCTGGCCGAGGAAGGCACTATCGACCTCTCGCAGGGGCTGCCCCAGGACTGCGAGCTGTTCAGCACGGAGGCCGGTGAGAAGATCGGCTCCCGCACCGGGTCGCGGTGGTTCTTCACCGGAGCGGTCGGCGCGCTGGACCAGGACGACGAGTCACCCGAGACGCCCAGCAGTTCGGTGCTCAACGACGGCAACCCGTACAAGTCCACCACCCATGCCGCCCAGCCCCTCGGCGGCGGCATCACCGGGCTGGTCACCGACGCGGGCGTCACCGTCTTCCTTCCCTGCCCCGGCGGGGAGGTGGAAGGCCGACGCGTCAAGGAACTGTGGGCGAGAGCCGGCCTCATGACCGGACGCCCGTTCACCGCCGCCGATCAGCAGATCACCGGGGCCGACCGGGACGTCCTCGCGGAGACGGCTGCGCTCACCGCCAACAACCTCGCCGAGCGGGCCGGCTGCCCGGACCGCCTCCCCGACGCGCCCGAGGACATACCGGCCCTGCCCGAGGGCACGAGCCCGGCCTCACAGGCGAAGGGCACCTGCGCCTGGTACGCCGAGAACGGTTTCGCCCGCAGGCCCGCCCACCCCGACGAGGTTCTGGAGAGCCGCGTCGACGACCGGCTCCCGGACGAGCGCTGCGTGCTGTTCCTGAGCGGATCCCGGGCGTCCGCGGCCACCGAGCGGAACAAGGGGGCGGACAGGCCGCGTTACGGCTTCCGCGAGGCCGACTGGTTCGTCTCGTTCCACACCTACCGGGGCGTGAGCGCCGATAACGTCACTCTGCGCTCCTCGGGTCTCCCGGGTTCCGGAACCCCCGCCGAGCCCGGCACGGCCGGCCGTAGCTCCCAGGACCCGATGTGGTGGGCGTCCTCCGTCTGCGCCGGAAACCGTCCACAGGTCCACACCATGACCTCGTCCCACGCCTACGACCGGGTGGCTCCGCCCCGGGACCTGGAACGGCTCTTCCGGGCCTACGTCCAGGAGGTCGCGTCCCGCCGCGACTGTGCCCCGGCCGAGTTCCCCCCGGCCACGGACTTCGCGCCGCCCGGCGAGAAGGACTGAGTCCGCGGTCACGCCCCGCCGCGGGGTCGTCGTCGAACGGCACTAGAACAGAGGGAATGCCGCTTTGGCCCGCCGCATCCGCTCCACTACGCTTCGTGATCCCCCGGTCACCGAAGAGAACAGGGCCTGAGCACCATGGGACGTCACGCCGCACCGAAGCACCTCAAGCACCCCCAGCACTCCGAGCACCGCAAGCACCCGCGCCAGGGCGCCGCCCGCGCGGCGGTGGTCCTGGCGGGGGCCGGGCTGGCGCTGGGCGGAGGGGCGGTGGCGGCCTCCGCGGCGCCGGTGCCGGCGGTGCCGAGTGCCGATCAGGTGGAGCCCAAGGTCGCGCTCAGCGTGATCGACCTGAAGACCGGGATGGAGACGCTGAAGAACACCGTCGGGTACACGGTCGGGCCGGTCGGGGCGCTGAAGCCGAACCCGCTGGCCGGGACCGGGGTGGACCCGACGGACAACGGGGTGGGCACCCAGGTCGCGGACTTCCAGCCGGTCACCACGAAGACGCTGACCGGCCCGCTCACGCAGGCGGAGACGATCAACGCGCTGCCCGCGGTGGGTCAGGTCACCGGGATGCTCGGAGGCCTCGCTCCCGCCCCGGCGGTCTGAGCGGCCCGGTCCGTGAGGACCGGGGACGGCCGGGGCGGGAGGGGCTGTGCCGGATGCGGGATGTGGGGGAGTTACCCGCAGCCGGTCTGCGGCTGTGCCCCCTCCCCTCCTGCGGGGGGCGCGCCGCGGTCGGTGGCCCGACGGTGACGCCGGTCAGTAGGACGACCCGGAGGCGCCCAGCGAACCGGTCGTGTGCCAGACGGTCTTGGTCTCCAGGAAGGCCGTCAGGCGGTCGGTGCCCGGGGTCGCCGTGAAGTCCTCGCCGGTGCGCGGACGCAGCACCCGCTTGAGGTTGTCCGCGGCCGCGACCTCCAGCTCGGTCGCGAGGTCCGCGTCCGCGCCGGTCAGGTCGAGGGCGTTGACGTCCATGTGGGAGGCCAGCGTCGGGGCGATCTCCGCCGTGCGGCCGGAGAGGACGTTGACCACGCCGCCGGGGACGTCGGAGGTGGCCAGCACCTCGCCGAAGGAGAGGGCGGGCAGCGGGGACCGCTCGCTCGCGACCACGACCGCCGTGTTGCCGGTGGCGATCACGGGCGCGAGGACGGAGACCAGGCCCAGGAGCGAGGACTCCTGCGGGGCCAGCACCGCGACCACGCCGGTGGGCTCCGGGGTGGAGAGGTTGAAGAAGGGGCCCGCGACCGGGTTGGCGCCGCCGGCGATCTGGGCGATCTTGTCGGTCCAGCCCGCGTACCAGACGAGACGGTCGACGGACAGGTCGACCAGCGCGGCCGCCTTGGCCTTGGAGATGCCCTCCGCCTCGGCCACCTCACGGGTGAACTGGCTGCGGCGGCCCTCCAGCATCTCCGCGACGCGGTAGAGGACCTGCCCGCGGTTGTACGCCGTCGCGCCCGCCCAGCCGCCGAACGCCTTGCGCGCCGCGACCACCGCGTCACGGGCGTCCTTGCGGGACGACAGCGGGGCGTTCGCGAGCCAGTTCTCGTCCTTGGAGCCCGTCACCTCGTACACCCGGCCGCTCTCGGAACGCGGGAACTTGCCTCCCACGTACAGCTTGTAGGTCTTGAAAACGCTCAGACGCTGTGACATCAGACGCTCAGACATCGAGGTAGGCCTCCAGCCCGTGGCGACCGCCCTCGCGGCCGTAACCCGACTCCTTGTAGCCGCCGAACGGCGAGGTGGGGTCGAACTTGTTGAACGTGTTGGACCAGACGACGCCCGCGCGCAGCTTGTTCGCCACGGCGAGGATGCGGGAGCCCTTGTCGGTCCAGATGCCCGCGGAGAGGCCGTAGGCGGTGTTGTTGGCCTTGGCGACGGCCTCGTCCGGGGTGCGGAAGGTGAGCACCGACAGGACCGGGCCGAAGATCTCGTCGCGGGCGACGGTGTGCGCCTGGGTCACGCCGCTGAAGACGGTCGGCGCGAACCAGTAGCCCGCGGACGGGATCTCGCACGGGGCGGTCCAGCGCTCGGCGCCCTCCGCCTCGCCCTGGTCGGCGAGGGAGGAGATACGGGCCAGCTGCTCGGCGGAGTTGATCGCGCCGATGTCGGTGTTCTTGTCCAGCGGGTCGCCCAGACGCAGGGTGGAGATGCGCTGCTTGAGGGCGTCGAGCACCTCGTCGTGCACCGACTCCTGCACCAGCAGGCGGCTTCCGGCGCAGCAGACCTGGCCCTGGTTGAAGAAGATGCCGTTGACGATGCCCTCGACGGCCTGGTCGATCGGCGCGTCGTCGAAGACGATGTTGGCGCCCTTGCCGCCGAGCTCCAGGGTGAGCTTCTTGCGGGTGCCGGCCACCGTGCGGGCGATGGCCTTGCCGACCGCGGTGGAGCCGGTGAAGGCGACCTTGTTCACGTCCGGGTGGGCGACCAGCGCGGCGCCGGTGTCGCCGTAGCCGGGGAGGATGTTGACGACGCCCTTGGGGAGCCCGGCCTGGCGGCAGATGTCCGCGAAGAACAGGGCGGACAGCGGGGTCGTCTCGGCCGGCTTGAGGACGACCGTGTTGCCGGTGGCGAGCGCCGGGGCGATCTTCCACGCCAGCATCAGCAGCGGGAAGTTCCACGGGATGACCTGCGCGGCCACGCCCAGCGGCCTGGGCGCGGGCCCGTAGCCGGCGTGCTCCAGCTTGTCGGCCCAGCCGGCGTAGTAGAAGAAGTGCGCGGCGACCAGCGGGAGGTCGGCGTCGCGGGTCTCCTTGATCGGCTTGCCGTTGTCCAGGGTCTCCAGGACGGCCAGCTCGCGGGAGCGCTCCTGGACGATCCGCGCGATGCGGAACAGGTACTTGGCGCGCTCGCTGCCCGGCAGCGCGGACCAGCCCTCGAAGGCGCGGCGGGCGGCGGCGACCGCGCGGTCCACGTCGGCCTCGCCGGCCCGGGCCACCTCGGAGAGGACCTCCTCGGTGGAGGGGGAGACCGTCTTGAAGACGCGGCCGTCGGCGGCCTCGGTGAACTCGCCGTCGACGAACAGCCCGTAGGACGGGGCGATGTCCACCACCGAGCGGGACTCGGGCGCCGGTGCGTACTCGAAAGTCATGGGGATCAGTCCACCGTCACGTAGTCGGGGCCGGAGTAGCGGCCGGTGGCCAGCTTCTGCCGCTGCATCAGCAGGTCGTTGAGGAGGGAGGAGGCACCGAACCGGAACCAGTGGTTGTCCAGCCAGTCCGGGCCCGCCGTCTCGTTGACGATGACCAGGAACTTGACCGCGTCCTTGGCGGTGCGGATGCCGCCGGCCGGCTTCACGCCGATCTGGACGCCGGTGCGGTCCCGGAACTCGCGCACGGCCTGCAGCATCAGCAGGGTGTTCGAGGGGGTCGCGTTGACCGCCACCTTGCCGGTGGAGGTCTTGATGAAGTCGGCCCCGGCGAGCATCGCGAGCCAGCTGGCGCGGCGGATGTTGTCGTACGTGGAGAGTTCGCCGGTCTCGAAGATCACCTTGAGGCGGGCGGCGCCGCCGCAGGCCTCCTTCACGGCGGTGATCTCCTCGTACACCTTGAGGTAGTGCCCGGCCAGGAAGGCGCCGCGGTCGATGACCATGTCGACCTCGTCGGCGCCCGCGGCCACGGCGGCGCGCACGTCGGCCAGCTTGACCTCCAGGGGCGCGCGGCCCGCGGGGAAGGCGGTGGCGACGGAGGCGACCTTCACCGAGGAGCCGGCGACGGCCGCCTTGGCGACCTCGACCAGGTCCGGGTAGACGCAGACCGCGGCGGTGGAGGGCGCCGTGCGGTCGGTCGGGTCGGGCAGGACGGCCTTGGCGCCGAGCGCGCGGACCTTGCCGGGGGTGTCGGCGCCCTCCAGCGTGGTCAGGTCGACCATGGAGATCGCCAGGTCGAGGGCGTACGCCTTGGCCGTCGTCTTGATGGACCGGGTGCCCAGGGACGCGGCCCGGGCCTCCAGGCCGACCGGGTCCACGCCGGGGAGCCCGTGCAGGAAGCGGCGCAGCGACGCGTCGGACGCGGCGACGTCGGTCAGTGCGTGGGTCGGGGAGGGTGTTGTCGACATGGTCACCAGGCGAGCATATCTACGCGTGTAGCTGCTGCCCAGTCCTCAAGGTCTCCATCCGGTTCCGGATCGGTCGCGGGGCGGAGGAGAGCGGTCGTGGTCAGGCACAATCGACAACATGAACACGAGCCCCACGGCCCCCACCAGTCCCGACACGGTCTACCGGTCCCCGATGGCCCTGGCCGGCGGAGGGCTGACGCTGCTCGTCGTCGGCGGACTGTCCGTCGACGCCTTCCTGCACGGCTCCGCGCGGGCCGTCTGGACGGCGGTGGGCGTGCTGCTGCTGGTGGTGCCGGTGGTCGTCGCCTTCACCTTCCGCCCCGCGGTGCTCGCCAACGAGGAGCGGCTGCGGGTGCGCAACCCGCTGCGGGTGATCACACTGCCGTGGGGTCAGGTCGCCGGGTTCCGGTCCGCGCTCTCGCACGAGGTGTTCACCGAGGACGGGCGGAAGTTCGAGCTCTGGGCGCTGCCGGTGTCCCTGCGGGACCGGCGCAAGGCGCTGCGGAAGGCGCAGCGGGCGGACCGGTCCGGTGGCCGGAACCGTGGGCTGGGCGCGGCCCCGGCCGGGCTCGGGTCCCCGGGCGCCGCGGGTCCCGGCGGGGTCGTCGACGAGCCGCCGCAGCGGGGCACCGACCAGATCGTGGGGGAGCTCCGCGAGCGCTGGGAGCGCCAGGTGAAGGTCTCCACCGCCCAGGGCGAGGTCACCGTGCGCTGGGCGTACGAGCTGATCGCCCCGGTGGCGGCAGGCCTGATCGTCCTGATCGCCCTCCAGGTGGCGGGCTGACCGTTTGCGGTTGGGGGGGGTGAGCCCCGGATTCACTGCTGGACACAGCCGCCGCTGAAGGGAGACGTCGCCCGTCGCCGAGACGCCGTCCACGGCCGGGAGCAGCA
>NZ_JBEOVU010000049.1:4210-37288 GCF_040295685.1 Streptomyces sp. NPDC002734 | reverse complement strand
GCACCCCAGACCCTTCGTCTGGACGAAGACGGCAGACGAGATCCTCGACAAAGTCGCCGCCTACTGCCGACGAATCTCCGACTCAGGTCACTAGGCCGTTTCCTTCGGATCATCTGATCGTTGGTTGATGTGTGTCGTTGACTGACGCTCAGTGGGCGAGGATCGAGCCCTTGCTGCCGGATCGGACGCCGAAGCGGGGAGGGCGGTGGCGTGATCACCGGCAGGTGATTGACGCGATCGCGTTCAAGTACCGCACCGGCACGCCATGGATGGACCTGCCCGAGCACTTCGGCTCGTGGAAAGGCGCCCACAACCGCCTGCGGAAGTGGGCAGCGGATGGCACATGGGAGAAGGTCTTCACCGCCCTGCTCGCTCAGGCCGACGCCGAAGGCGATCTCGACTGGGTCGTCGCGGTCGACTCCACGATCGTCCGGGCTCATCAGCACGCCGCCGGGGCCCGTCAAAAGGGGCACCGGACGGCGAGCCGAACAACCATGCCCTCGGACGGTCCCGCGGCGGTCTCACTACCAAGATCCACCTCGCCGCCGACAGTCGCTGCCGCCCACTCGCCTTCGTAGTCACCCCGGGCCAGGCTGGTGATGCACCTGCGTTCACCGAGGTCATGGCCCGCGTGCGGGTGCCCCGGCCGGTCGGCCGGCCCAGAACTACGCCGGACGTGGTCCTGGCCGACAAGGCCTACTCGTCCCGCGCAATCCGGGCCCATCTACGCCGGCGTGGAATCCGGGCAGTGATCCCTCAGCCCGCCGACCAGGCCGCCAACCGTAAACGCCGCGGCAGCCACGGCGGCAGGCCACCGGCCTTCGACCGCGACGCCTACAAACAGCGCAACACTGTCGAACGCTGCATTAACAGAGTCAAGCAGTGGCGCGGCCTGGCCACTCGGTATGACAAGACCGCCGTCATCTACCTGGCGGCACTCCATCTCGCGGGCATCTTCATCTGGTCTGCACGCTGACTCGAACCTGCCTTCGGCACAGAATGGTCGCGTGCTTCCTCCTCGACTGCTGTGGTGCGATCCGCGCCCCATTCCTCGGTTCAACCGTCAGGAACCGGTGACGCTGATCGTCCGTGATCCCGGTTTCTACGAGCCGACTGACGGGGACGCCTGCACGGTGTTCTCGTACTTCTGCCAGGCGCATGACCGCTTCTACCAGCGCGAAGGGTGCGGGGAGGGACCGCATCTAGTGGCTGTGCACTGTGAAGAGCACGGGCCCGAAAGCATGTGGCCACAGCCACTGACGCTGATGTTCCCTGCTGGTTTCGAGCCCCGGCTCAGCAAGACACAACTCAGCTGGCTGCAAGCAGAATGGGACGCCACCTAAGCATGATCCGAAAGAGACGCCCTAGGCCGTGTCGAGGGCGGAGCCCCGACGGTGCTCGCCGCGCTCCGCGACCACCTGGGGGAGGCCGGCACCCTGGTCGTGCCGGCCTTCACCGGCGAGGTCGTCCACGACCCCTGTCCGGAAGCCGGTCCCGACGCGGGAGCGGCCGTGGAGGCGGAACGGGCCGCCGTCCCGCTCTTCCACGACGCCCTTCCCGCCGCGATGGGCGCGGTCGCCACAGTGGTCCTGGACACCCCCGGCCGTCTGCGCAGCCGCCATCCGCAGGCGTCCGTCGCGGCGGTCGGGGCCAGGGCGAAGGAGATCACCGAACGGCAGCCGTTCGCCTACGCCGTGGGGCCCGGCTCACCGTTCGACCGGATGTACGAGCTGGATGCCCACATCCTGCTGCTCGGCGTGGGCCACGACCGCAACTCGTTCCTCCACTACGCCGAGTCGCTGCTCCCCGGCCACCGGCGCAGGCTGCGCCGCTTCCCCTACCTGGTGGACGGCGAGCGGGTCTGGATCGAGGTGCCGGACGTCGGCAACGACCACGGACGGCACTTCCCCGGGGTGGGCGCCGACGCGGAGGCCGCGGGACTGGTACGGGTGGGCCGCGTCGGCGCGGCGGAGTGCCGCCTGATGGCGAGCCGGCCCTTCGTCGACTTCACCCGGCTGAGGCTGGCCGACCGGCTCGCGGCCGAGGACGCGGGGTAGGGCGCCGACGGGCCCCGGTCAGGCGGAGTTGACGCGGGCTCCGCGGGCGTCGGCGGTGTCCCGCTCCGCACGGCTGGCGGCGGGGGTGAGCAGCCCGAAGGGCGCGCCGTCGGGGTCGGTCAGCTGCACGGAGCGGCCGTTGAGCCCGTTGGTCGGCGGGCGGCTGATCCGTCCGCCCAGCGCCACCGCGTGCTCGGTCGCACGGTCCACGTCGGGCGTGGCGAAGTACGTCAGCCAGTGCGCGCCGCCCGCGCGGTGCACGGACAGCCCGGCGCCGCGGATGCCGAGCACCGGCCGGCCCGCGTGACGCAGCACCACCCTCTCCTCGGCGGGCGAAGGGGCGGTCTCCGGGCCGAGCCCGAAGACGCCCTGGTAGAACCTGACCGCGAATCTCGTCTCCGCCACCACCAGTTCGAGCCACGCGGGTGTGCCGGGGAGGCCGGGGGCCGGCGACGGGTACGAGCGCGGCAGGCGGCGCATGCCGAACACCGCCCCCGCCGGGTCCGAGCAGAACGCCACGCGTCCGCCCTCGGCGTCGTCCAGCGGCCCGACGCCCATGGTGCCGCCGCACTGCCGGACGGCCAGGGCCGCCCTGTCGATGTCCTCGGCCGTCAGGAACGGCGTCCACTCGGCGGTCAGCCGGGCGTCGTCGGGCAGCAGGCCGATGCCGGCCACCGGACGCCCCTGCGCGGTGGCGATCAGCTCACGCAGCGGGCCCCCCTTGCCCGGCGTGAACTCCCAGCCCAGCAGCGGGCCGTAGAAGTCGTGCGCGACACCGAGGCCGTGCGTCCTCAGACTCGTCCAGCAGGGCGCACCGGGTGCGCCCGGTGCGCGTCCGGTGGTGGAGAAGTCGTTCACGTCGGCCGCCCCCGTTTCGTCCGTCATCGGTCGGTTCACAGGTTTCCGTTCCCCGGATGCGGGGAGAGGAAAGTCCTTTCTTCTCGGCGGATCCCCGCCCCGGGCCGGAACATGCGCCACCGATGCGCGAGGTGTTCACATAGGGGCGTCACCCGCACCGTGGGTGCGCGTTCCGGTGCGGTGCGTGACCGAAGCGCCGTGGCGGAGCAGCGTAGCCAACGCGGCGCGGTGTGGCCATCCGGGACCCGCGCCCGGCGTGGCGCGGTGGCCGGAAGGCGCGTGTTGGTGCGGGCGGCGGGGTGTCGGGCAGGATGCGGGGCATGAACTCTGCACTGGTGACGGCCGCCGAGCTGGCCGCTGCGCTGGACGGTCCCACTCCTCCTGTCCTGCTCGACGTGCGGTGGCAGTTGAGCGTCGCCAAGGCGGGCGGTGAACCCCCGTTCGACGGCCGCGCGGAGTACGAGCGCGGCCACCTTCCCGGCGCCGTCTTCGTGGACCTGGACGGTGAGCTGGCCGCACCGCCGGGGGAGCGGGGGCGCCATCCGCTGCCGGACCTCGCCGTGTTCGGCGCGGCGATGCGGCGCGCCGGGGTGTCCGCGGGACGGCCGGTCGTCGCCTACGACGGCGGCATCGGCTGGGGCGCGGCCCGGGCGTGGTGGCTGCTGCGGTGGGCCGGGCACGGGGACGTGCGGGTGCTGGACGGCGGGCTGCCGGCCTGGCGGGGGCCGCTGGAGGAAGGGCCGGAAGTGCCGCACGTGGCGGGTGACTTCCTCCCGCGGCCGGGGGCGATGCCGGTGGTCGACGCGGAGGGGGCCGCGGAACTGGCGGGCGCGGCGGACGGGTTGCTGCTGGACGCGCGGGCGGGGGAGCGGTACCGCGGGGAGGTCGAGCCGGTGGACCCGGTGGGCGGGCACATCCCCGGGGCGGTCTCCGCGCCGACCTCGCGGAACGTCGGGCCGGACGGTCTGTTCCGGTCCCCGGCGGAGCTGGCCGAGCGGTACGAGGCGTTGGGCGCCGGGCGGGAGGGGGTCCGGGTGGGGGTGTACTGCGGGTCGGGGGTGTCCGCGGCGCAGGCCGTGCTGGCGCTGGAGGTGGTGGGCGTCAGGGCCGCCCTCTACCCCGGTTCCTGGTCCGAGTGGGTCGCCGATCCGGCCCGCCCGGTCGCCACGGGGTGACCCTTCGACCGAGTTCCTGCCCTCGTCCGCCGCCCCGTGGACAGGCGTGCCGCTTCCCCACGCCGCCCAGGACCTCGGTCTCCGTGGCCGCCCCACCGCCCACCGTTCCCAGGGCCGGCCCGGCCGGGGCTGTCGCCCCGGCCGGGCCGGCCCCTCAGACCTGGTGGACCGGATGCGAGAGACGCACCCCGTGAGTGGTGAACTCCATGGTGATCCGGTCACGGTCGGCCATGGTGAAACCATGGTGGAAGCTGGCCCGGTCCGCGCCCAGGTAGACGTAGTGCACCCGGCCCGGATGCCACAGCGAGGCGTACGAGAGCAACGTGGAGGTCATGTCGGGCAGCCCGTAGTGCAGGGCCTTGGTGCCGGTGAGGAAGGTGCCCTGCCAGGCGGTCCCTCCGTCCCGCTCGACGGTGACGCGGCCGGAGACGTGTACGGGCGGCGTGCCCAGGAACAGCCAGGGGGCGATGCCCGCGTCGCACAGCTTGGCGTAGGGCAGGTACCCCCTGTGCCGTCGGAAGAGGCCGATGTCGGTGAGGTCGTTGCCGAACGTGTACCCGACGTACTGGGGCACACCGTCCGTGTCCCCGACGTAGACCAGGACCACTTCGGCCTCCTCGGTCAGCGCCACCGCCCCCGAGGGCGCCCGCAGTGGTTCACCGGACACCTTCAGCACGTCTCCGAGCCCTTTGAAGAACCAGGTCGGCTGCGCCGGCGCGTCGCTGTCGGCCTTGACGTTGTGGGTGGCCATGAAACCGCCGACCAGGGCGTCGCCGGGTGTGGGCGGCAGCAGCGGAGGACGGAAGGTCACCGCGGACGCCTCGGCCGTGATCGCGGGGCGGCCGTCGGTGAGCGCGGCGGTCAGCGCGGCCTTGTCGCCGTCCGCCCGGAGGAGCTCGGCGCGCAGGTCGAGGCCGGTCGCCGGGTGGAGGGTGAGGGTGGTGTCCTCATCGGTTTCCTCGGGGACGCGGAGGCCCACGTACGGTGCGCCCTGGTACGAGACTTCGAACAGCGCGGTCATCAGGAGTTCTCCTCTGGGGGTGGCACGGGCCGCCAGGCGTCGTCGGGGGACCAGGAAAGAGCCGCCCAGTGCTCGGCGCGCGCGTTCAGGCGCAGACCGAGTCCCGGACCGGGGAAGGTACCGATGGTGTTGGCGGCACGGTCCACCACGGGGGCCGGTGACACGATCGTCTCGGGAAAGAAGCGGTCCGACTGCCCCGCCTCCACGGTCAGGGCGTCCGGGCAGTGCAGGGCCAGTGCGCGGCCCGCGTTGATCAGCGGGCCGGTCTCGGCGACCTGCACCCCGATCTGGAAGTCGAGCCCGGCCTCGCGCGCGAACTCGACGAGGCGCAGGGAGGCCAGCAGACCTCCGTTCTTGGCCACCCGGACGTTCACCGCGTCGCAGGCGTCCTGGGCGACCGCCTGCCGCGCGTCGTCGAGGGTGCACACCGACTCGTCCAGCATCACCCGCACGCCGGTTTCCCGGCGCAGGGTGCGCAGCGCCTCCCAGGACCGTGGTGGAAGGGGCTCCTCCACCAAGGTGGCGCCGGCCGCGCGCAGCCGGCGCGCGTGGTCTGCCGCGGTGGCGGGCGTCCAGCTCATGTTGGCGTCCACCATCACCGGGACGCCGGGGGCCAGTCGGTCCCGGAGCGTGGACACCGTGCGAACGTCCCGGTCGACGTCCCCGGACGCCTTGACCTTGACGAAGTGGAAGGGCCCGCGGGTCTCGAGGAACTCCGTGACCCCCATGCTCAGGTCCAGGACCTGGGAGACGGGCACCGGGGCTCGCCGTTCCCCGGGCAGCAACTCGTCCAGACGGAGCGACAGGCTCCGGGTGAGCAGGTCCAGGACGGCCGTCTCCAGCAGGCAGACGAGGTTGTTCCCGCCGTCCACCGAGAACGTCTTCCGGAAGCCGTGCTCCCGCAGTTCCGCCAGGAGTTGCTCGGCGGGAGTGTCCAGAAGCCGGGCGAACACCGTCTCCAGCGGGAAGGCGCGCAGGGCCGCCTCCACGGTGCCGGTGGTCTCCCCGGTGACGTACCGGCGCGGCGCGCACTCGCCGATGCCGGTGGCGCCGTCGGCGGTCAGGCTCAGGACGAGGCTGTCGGCGGTGCGGCGGCGGGCCGCCGGGTGGTCGAAGGGGATCCGCATCGGCAGGGCGACCCGGTACAGCCGGGCCTCACACCTCACGGTCCCGCCTCCGCAGCAGCGTGTGCGCCGAGGTCCAGTCCACCAGGTCCCCGGCGACGTCGGTGTAGAAGAGGTAGTGGTGGTGGGTGGGGAACTTCACGATCGTCCCGCGGCCCCCGAACAGGTCCTGGAAGACGGCGTGGGTGGCGTCCAGGTCGACGATGGGGTCGGTCAGCCCCGACACGAAGGCGGCGGGCGCCGCCGGAGGGCGGGGCCGGTCCGCAGTCATGTAGAGGTTCTCCAGGGCCAGCAGGACGGCTCGGGAACGGCGGGTGAGGGCGCGTACCGCCAGCTCGTCGTGGTCGACGAAGTCCTGGTAGTGCGGGTCCGGAGTGAAGTCCTCGGAGCGCAGGCCCGCGTCCCACGGTTCGGTGCTCCGCTCGGCGGCCAGGGCGGCCCTCTCCTCCGCGGGCAGCAGGGCGTGCAGCCGGCCGAGCCAGGTGGAGCAGAAGACGGTGGCCTCGTGGCGGACGGTGAAGTCCGGGTGGTGCAGCAGTGCGGCGAGGAAGGAGCCGCCCAGGCAGTGCCCGAAGAGTGTCAGCGGCACGTCGTCGCCGATGATCCGGCGGGTGTGGGCGACGGCCGCGACGTAGTCCGCGATGACGGTGCCCACGTCCGGGAGGTCGCCGCGCTCTCCTCCGCTGACGCCGCTGCCGCGACGGTCCAGGACGAACAGGGCGACGTCGTCGCCGGCGAATCTCGGGCCCACCTCCCACAGCCAGCCGGCATGGCTCTGCAGGCCGTGGAAGTAGAAGACCGCTCCCTTGGTCTCCCCCTGCGGGCGCCATACGTGCAGGGCCAGGTCCACGTCCCCGACGGGGACGGTGAGGATTTCGCGGCGGACGTCACGCGGTGCTCGTGCGGTCTGGATCACGGGTGCGCTCCCACCCCGCCGAGCAGGTCGGCGACGAATTCGGTGTCCTGCTGGAAGGGCCGGTACTTGTACTGGGTGGCGTTGCCGGGCTGGCGGCGCGACTCGGTGTACGTGGCGACGGCGTCGGGGGCGACGGTGCGGAACTCCAGAGGGGCCAGCCGGCCGCTGACCCGCTTGGAGGCGTACTCGAGGTTGACGACGCCCAGGGCTTGGTCCACCGCGTGCGACAGCCGCTCGTCGAGTGCCGCGCCCGGCCGGGGAACCTCCGCGACCACCACGTAGTGCGGTGGCTCGCCCCAGCGCGGCCCGCACAGGTACAGGCCGCTGGAGAGCCCGGCCCCGGCCAGGGCCTGCTCCACCGCCTCCGCGACCTGCGCCTCGGTGAGCTTCTCGCCGGTGAAGGAGTGGAACACGCCGTCGCGGTGGACGAAGTGGATCCACGGGACGCCGTCCACGACGCGGTCGACCCGGTAGATGTCGCCGCTCCACAGCCGGTACAGGCCGTTGGCCTGCGTCATGACCAGGTGGTAGTCGCGGCCGGCCGTGACCTCGTCCAGGAGCAGCGTGTCGACGCGCTCCCCCGCGTCCACGAGCCGGCCGAGGTCGACCTCCGCGGGGACGAACTCGAAGAACGCCTGGTTCACCGCCAGCGGCTGGCTGTCCAGCGTGTCGTCCACCGGGACGGTGGTCACGCCCTCGGTGCCGCAGCTCATGAAGGGCAGCGCGCGGGTACCGGGCAGCACGGCGTCCAGCTTCGACCGGTACAGCCCGGCCGACGAGGACAGCCAGCAACTGTAGGCGCCGAGGGTGGGCCACACGTCGGCGAGGGTGAACGCGTCCTGGGCCAACACCGACCGCAGGTGGCGGGCAGCCTCCGGGCGCGGCTCGTCGTACGGTCTTCCCTCCAGGGTGCCCGACTCCAGGTCCCGCACCAGGTCCGCGCCGAACTCGGCGATCAGGTCGCGCAGCGACACCAGGGTGCTCGGATTGATCGCCGTGACCAGATGCATCCGTCTGCCGACGAGGTGACGCACGCGGTGGTACATCCGCCCGGTGTGCGAGGACGGCGCCTGGGTGCCGAACCAGGGGGCCTCCGCCCACGGGGGGTTCCAGTCCTGGCTGTTGATCCGGGGATGACGGTTGCTGATCGACTGGTAGCGGACACCGTGCAGGTGGTCGCCGACGGGGTCGTGCACGGTCTGGGTGTCGAGAGTGGCGTACGGGTCGCCGAGGATGGCCGGCTGCAGGCGTAGGTAGGTCCCCCACATGGCGCGCATGGCGGGCACCCGGTACTTCAGTAACCAGTGCAGGGTGTAAGGGACCCGCTTGGGCACGCCGGTGGTGCCGCTCGTCTTGAGCCAGCGCATCACCGGGCTGCACGACAGGACCCCGCCCTTGGTGCGCGCCTCGCGTTCGAGTTCGGGCGCGAAGTGGTCGTAGCGCCGGATCGGCAGGACCTCCCGGAAGCTCTTCGCGTCCGGCCCGACGGTGTCGTAGCCCTGCTCCCTCCAGTGCAGCGAGTCCCGGCACAGGGCGACCACGTCCTCCAGCACGCGTTGCTGGGAGCGCGCCGGGTCGGCGAGATCTGCCAGCAATCCGTCCCGGGCCTGCCGGCATTCCTCGGCGAAGGGTGCGCGCCGTGCGTGCCAGTGGCGCTGCCAGTGCCTGGTGTCGCTCATCGACGTCTGTCCGTCGAGTACCGTTCGTATGTCGCTCACGGCTTCCGGTTCCCCCTCATGGTGTCGGGTGGTCGCGGCCTTCGGTGTCGGTCGCCTCCGCGACGAGGCGCACCGCCGTGCGGTCGTCCGGGCCGTCACCCGGCGAGTCCGCGGAACCGGCCGGCGTGGAAGACCAGCGGTCGCGAGGACTCCGTCACCGCGCCGCGGTCCACCGACGCGACGACCAGGTCGTGGTCGCCGGCCGGATGGATGGCGGAGATGTCACAGTCGAGCCAGCCCAGAGCGTCGGGCAGGGTGGGACGGCCGGCCGGGGTGCGGACCCATGTTCCGCCGGAGAAACGATCCGCCCCTTGGGTGGCGAACAGACGGCACAGCTCCGCGTGCCCGTCGCCGAGGATGCTCACCGCGAACCCTCCGGTGGCTCGGAGGGACGGCCAGGTGGTCGAACTCCGCCCCACGCACAACGCGATCAGGGCGGGTTCCAGGGAGACGGAGACGAACGAGTTGACGGCCATGCCCACCGGGCCGTGCGCCGCCTCGGCGGTGACGAGGACGACTCCGGTGGGGAAACGGCCGAGAAGGTCACGGAACGAGCGCTGGTCCAGATGATGGGCGGGCGCTGGTTCCGGCTTGGTCTGTGGCATGTGCGGTCCTCCACTCGTCCGGCGGGGTCCGTGTGGCGCCGTGTGCGCGGGCCGGGCCCACGGCGGCGGCCGGGTCCCGGTCCGCCGCCACGGTCGTGGTCTCGCTCATCCGGCGGTCCGGCCGCCCGCCTGCTCGGCGCGGGCGGAGATCGCTCGCTCGACCGCCTCCTGCGGCCGCCGGTCGAACCCGTTGATGCGCGGGGCGACATGGCGGGCCAGCAGTTCCAGGCTGCGGTTGGTGTTCTCGTACGTCGTCCAGTCCGCCGCGTACACGAGCAGCGTTCCGAAGCCGCCGGTCGCCTCCTGGAGACGGCGGATGCCGTCCACCACGTCGTCGACCGAGCCGACCAGCGCGCCGCCGGCCTCGACCCGGTCCTCCAGCATGCGGTCCCGCGAGGCGCCCGGCGCGAGCACGGTCCGGCCCGCCGCCTTGCCGAAGTACTCGAAGAGCCACCGGTCGTAACCGTCGCGGACCTCCCGGTAGGCCTGCTCGCGCGTCTCGGCGACGTGCACCGGCAGGGCGATCCGCCAGTTCTCCCGGTGCATGGTGTTGCCGTGCTCGGCGGCCGCCTCCTCGGCGTGCTTCCACTGCTGGGCCAGACCGATGTGCTCCGGTGCACCGGGCGTCAGCAGGGCGAACGGCAGGGCGAAGGAGGTCATGCTCAGGCCGTACCTGCCGATCAGCCGAGGGCTGGACACCGAGGTGCCGGAGGTGGCCAGGGCGACCTCGAGCGGACCGTGCCCGTAGCGGGGCAGCTGCAGCTTGGCGTCGGCCAGTTCGAACCAGTCGGTCTTCCGGGTGATGCGCTGCTCGCCGTTGACCAGCTCGAGCACCACCGGAAGTGCCTCGTCGAGCCGCTTGCGCTGCTCCGGCGGGTTCAGCCCGAACATGCCGCCGTCGAACGGGACGCCCGGTCCCACGCCGAGGATGTAGCGCCCCCGGGCCAGGTGGTGCAGATGGACGGCGCGGCTGGCCACATGGAAGGGATGGTGGCCGGACAGCGGCACCACCCCGTGCGCCAGCTTGATCTGCCGAGTGCGCTGGCTGGCGGCTGCGATCAGCGTCTCCGGGGCTCCCACGAGTCCCCAGCCCAGCGTGTGGTGCTCGCCGAACCACGCCTCGTCGAAGTTCAGGCGGTCGGCGAGGTCCACCAGTTCGAGGTTGCGGTGGATCGCCAGGTGCGGATCCTGGCCCGTCTCGTGAACGGGGGAGAGGAAGAGACCTATACGGCTGTGCACGGTGGTGCCTCCATCTGGGAGTCGGACAGGGGGAGAGGGTCAGCCGACCCGGTAGACGGAGTCCTTGAGGAGACGGGCCCGTTCGTAGTCCGCGGCCAGTTGTCCGTCGTCGGGAGAGGTGAGGTGGATTCGCAGGGCCGCCGTCATCAGGTCCGTGGTCGGCCGGATGCGTGCCCCCGGCGCGTATTTGACACCGGTGACGACCGTGCTGGGCAGGGCGTCGATCTCCGCCACCACCTGCCGGTTCACTTCCTGCACCACGCCGTCCAGACTCGTGGAGGCGTTGTACGTGTAGGCGGGCTGCCGCCGGCGGTACACACGGCCGCCGTACTCCTGGGCGAACCCCTCCGGGTCGAGGTACGCCCGGGCCGTCAGACCCGCCTGGTTGTGACCGATGCACAGGTCGTGGAACGCCGGGTTGAGGTTGCCGTTGAGCCGGGTGGCGATCTCCACCAGGACCGGGCCCCGGTCGGTGACGATCACTTCGGCGTGCGCCGGTCCCCAGCGCACGCCGAGCGCGTCCAGCACCTCGTCGGTGTAGGCGACCAGCGCGGGCACCGGGGCCTCGTCGGGGGCGGTCAGGACGTCCCGGTCGTAGATGTTGCGCCCGGACGGCAGCAGTTGCTTCTCGTACCGCCACACCCCGCACACGTACCGATGTCCGTCGGCGCTGACGGTGTCCACGATGTACTCGGTGCCTTCGAGGTACGCCTGCGCCAGCACCTCGTCGTTGCGGGAGCCGAAGAGGTTGTGGCCCGACAGGACGGTCTCGGCAGCCGCACGGGCCTCCGCGGCGTTCCGGCAGACGAACACGTTGTCCGAACCCGCGGAGTCGACCGGCTTGACGACGACCGGCCACTCTCCCTGCTGCTCGGCCCACTTGACGACCAGCGCGGCGTCGCCGCTCTTGAACTGCTCGACGCACCGCACCCCCGCCCGGCGCAGGGTCTCGATCATCTCGAACTTGTCACGGCGGGCCCGCGACAGCGCGACGCCGTTCGACTTCACGTCGAGGGCCGCGCTGAGCCGGTCGGCCAGCCGGACCGAGGACTCCTGGCCCGGCACCACGGCGGCCGGGTCGTACCGGCGGAGCAGTTCGACGAGTTCGGCCTCGTCGGAGCAGATGACGTTCTCCGCGTAGGCCGTCAGGTCGGGTGCGAGCATGGTCGGGATCAATTCCGGGGTGCTCTGCACGTGGACGACCCGGGCGCCGGCCGCGGCGAAGGCGGCGGGGTAGAAGTTGCCGGCCGAGTAGCCGTCGACGACCACGGCCGTGGGGGCGGTGGCGTGTGTGTGGCCGGCGATGGGCGGGGAACTGCTCATACCGTGTCTCCGGTGGTCTCACGGGGGGCGGAACGGGGGGTCTCGCGGGGGGTGTCCGCGATGAACCGGGCCAGCCGGGCGATGCCCTCGTCGATGGCTTCCGGGGCGAGGTTGCTGAACCCGAGGCGGATCTCGCGCCGGCCACCGCCGTCCAGGTGGAACATGGTCATCGGGGCCCAGCTCACCCCGTGGTCGCGGGCGGAGCGCTCCATCGCCGCGAGATCCGCCGTGAAGGGGACCTTCAGCACGAGGAAGAAGCCGCCACGCGGAGTGTTCCAGCTCACGCCGTGGTCGCCCCCCGGGGGGAAGTGCCGGGCGAGCGCGGCGAGGGTGGCGTCCAGCCGCTCCAGGTAGACGGCGGCCAGTTCGCGGGTGGCCGAGCGCAGGTCGTGGCGGTGCTCGGCCAGGTAGCCGCCGATCACCGCCTGGGAGAGGGTGGAGGAGCCGACGCTGTACATCGCCTTCGCCTTCGACAGCGTCTGCGCCAGGGTCCGCACCGTGCCGGAGGCGTCGGTGACCTCCTGGTCGGCGACCAGGTATCCGAGGCGGGCGCCGGGGAAGGCGGACTTGGCGAACGAACCGAGATAGAGCACCCGGCCCCGGGTGTCCAGGGACTTCAGAGTCGGCATCGTCTCGCCCTCACGGGCGAACAGGCCGTAGGGGTTGTCCTCCAGGACGAAGAGGTCCTCCTCCTCGGCGATCTCCAGCAGGCGTCGACGGGCGTCGAGGGGCAGCACCGTGCCGGAGGGGTTGTTGAAGTCCGGTACCAGGTACAGGGCGGTCGGGCGCCCGCCCTCGGCGCGTACGGCCCTGGCGGCGGCGGCGACCGCGTCCGGGTCGAGGCCGTCGGGTCCCTCCGGGACGCCACGGATCGGGATGTCGAGCATCCGGGCCGCACCACGGATGCCCACGTAGGCGGGCGACACCGACAGCAGCACGTCCCTGGGTGAGGTGAACAGACCGCGCAGCGCGACGAGGGCGGCCTCCTGGAAGCCATGCGTGATCATGACCGCCTCGGGAGCGACGTCGATGCCCTCGTCCTGCCGGAGCATCAAGGCCACGTCGTCCTGGATCAGGCCGTTGACCGGTCCGTACTGGAACAGCAGCCGGGAGATGCGGGCCTCCGGCACCCCCTTGTCACGCAGGTGCTTGATGTACCGGTCGGTGTAGTACGACAGGTTGGCGAGGTCGTGATTTCCGTCGTACGGAGCGCCCGAGGAGAAGGACAGCGCGTCCGGGAAACGCAGCGCCGTCTCGCTCAGGAGGCGCATGGAGTCCATCTCGGGGTCGGTGATCGAAGGATGGAGCAATTCTCCGGTCAGGGTCGTCATGTCAGCTGACCTCCCGTCCGGCCGGCGCGGTCTCGTCGCGGTTTCGCGCGGCGGCCCAGCTCCCTTTTCCAGGAGCCCATTCCCGGATGCGGGTATCGGCCACCAGACCGCCCTTCACATAGGGCTCCTCGTCGAGAATCCGGTCGAGCTCGTCGCGGGACTCCACCTCGTAGACGAGCAGTCCGCAATTCTCGCCGACGAGCGGCCCGCCGAGCAGCAGGACGCCGCTCTCCGCGAGCCGGTAAAGGTTTTCGGCGTGTGCCGGATGCAGGCCTTGTCGGCCGGCCCGGTCCACGTTGTAGGAGAATTCAACGACGTATTTCGCCACAACTAGCTCCTTGCACAGTGAAATTCGCCAAGGCCGGAGACATGCTTCTCGACCGGGGCCGGCCCCTGACGTCTGGGGACGTCACGTCCAGCCGTTCAGAATCCCGCGTGGCGCGATCGGTCCCTCCGACCGCCGTGTTCTCCGACGGCCGGTGAGGCCCGGATGCCATTGCTGCCGCGGGGTGCTTACGGTCGCGGACGTGGCCGCGGTGGTCACATGTAGAGGCCGCCGTTGATGTCGATGACGGAGCCCGTCGTGTAGCCGGCGCTCTCCGAGCACAGGTACAGGATGCTGCCGGCCGCCTCGGGGACGGTGCCGTACCGGCCGGTGGGGAGCCTGGAGAGCACTTCCCTCCTGGACTCATCGGTGCGCCGCTCGAGGGCGGCGGCCACCCGCGCGGTGGCGATCGGTCCGTGCGCCACCACATTCGCCACGACCCCGGTGCCGGCCAGCTCGTAGGCCACCTGCTTCGTCATGCCGATCACGGCGGCCTTCGCCCCCACGTACGCGGCGTTGTTGAAGTGGCTGTACGTCCGTCCGCCCGCCGAGGCGAAGTTGACGATGCGTCCGTAGCCGTCCTGGACCATCTGCGGAGCACACACCTTGACGGCGATCCAGGTGCTCACCACGTTCTCCAGGTACGTCTGGTCGAAGTGGGAACGCTCCAGGTCCGCGTAGCCGATGACGCGGGTGTCTCCGCCGACACCGTTGGCCAGGACGGAGGGTGCGTGGCGCGCCACGATGTCGGTCAGTTGCTGCTCTGCCGTCGGGATGTCGGTGATGTCCCCCACCACCGCCTCGGTCTTGGTCAGTCGGCCCAGTTCGTCGGCGAGCCGGGACACCGCCTCCTCGTCGCGGTCGTACAGGACGAGGGTGTGGCCTTGGTCCGCCAGACCTCGGGCGACCTCCGAGAGGATTCCGCCGGCGGCACCGATCAGGAGCGCTGTACGAGCGGTCACTTTTGCTCTTCACCTGGCTTTTCTTAGGTCGACGACCCTGCTTGCGCTGGGCCTTGGGAGAAAGCTGGGTAGAAATGTCCCTCCGGGACGACCTGCTTTCGCGGATGCCCGGATTGCGGGCAGGACCGGCCAATGCGTGCACAGCAAACAGGCATCGAGGGTGGTTGGCCACCCCGACGCCGCACTGACGATCACACCGGCCTCTGGCCACTGTCAACGCGGTGAGACTAAAAGCGGTCGACATCTGGCTGAATTTTTTCGTGGGGTTGCCAGTGGCAGGAGACTGGATCATTCTTTCCGACGGGTCAGGTCCGGCCAGTGTCTGCAACCGACTGTTCGGATCTGGTTCGGCGGAGTATTCGGAGCACCTCGTTCCGGATTCACCGGCCGTGCGACGGCCCGGTCGTTCCCGCAGTACAGGGAAAGACCGGGACGGTTTCACGTCATTCCCGGATCGATATCGGCGCTGGACGGACATGGCTGAGATGTCTCGCGCCGGAGGGCTCCAGCGGCGGACACACCCCTGCCGTGCGGCCCTTCCCGAGCCCGCCCATCCGACGGAGCCGCACACCCTGGCGTGACTCCGCCCGACCAACGGACGAACGGAACCATGCGCCCCGAATCTCCATGGCAGACAGGCGGCTTCCGCGCCCTGTTCACCGCGTCCGCCCTCAGTCAGCTGGGAACCAACGTCAGTTACGTCGCCGTGCCCCTCGTGGCCGTCGCCGCCCTGGACGCCGGTCCGGGGCAGGTCGGGGCACTCGCCACCCTGAGCACCGTCGCCTTCCTGCTGATCGGCCTGCCGGCCGGGGCCTGGGTGGACCGGCTCAGCCACCGCGGCGTGCTGATCCTGGCCGACCTGGCTCGGGCCCTGCTGTACTGCTCGGTGCCGCTGGCCTGGTGGTTGGACGTCCTCACCCTCGAGCAGCTCTACCTGGTCGTCCTGCTCAACGGCTGCGCAACCGTGTTCTTCGACGTGGCCTCGCAGAGCGTGCTTCCGCAACTTGTGGGCAAAGGCGCGCTGGTGCGCGCCAACGCGGACATCAACACGCTGATCGCCGCGGGCAACATCCTGGGTCGCAGTGCGGGCGGCGGCCTGGTCGCGCTGCTCACCGCGCCGGTGGCCGTGCTGGTCTCGGCCGGCGCCTACCTGCTCTCCGGGCTCGGCCTCACCCGAATCCGGCACACCCCGCCCGCCGCCACCGGCTCCGCCGGCCCCACCAGGTTGTACGCCCGGATCGCCGAGGGGATACGGCACGTCTTCGGCAATCGGGAACTGCGCGCGCTCGCTCTCACCGCGAGTCTCGCCAATCTCGGCTCGTCCGTGATCAACACCATGCTGCCGATCTGGTTCGTACGCGAACTCGACCTTTCCAGCGCGGTGTTGGGCCTCTTCTGGGGCGCGGGAGGGGTCGGACTGCTGATGGGTGCACGCAGTGCACGACCGGTCGCCGACCGCCTGGGATTCGGCCGGACCCTGGGCGTCGCCGGGTTGTGTCTGGCGCCGGCGGGACTGCTCGTGCCGCTGGTCGACCGAGGTCCCTGGCTCTACCTGGCCGGCTTCGGGTGGTTCGCCGCCATGTTCAAGGTCGGCATGGACAACGTGCTCGGTGTCAGCCTGCGTCAACGGATGACGCCGGACGCCCTGCTCGGCCGGATGAATGCCACCTTCCGCTTCGTGCTCACCGGCGCCTTGGCCGTCGGAGCCGCCCTGTCCGGCATCCTGGGGGAACTGGTCGGCGTCAGCGCCACCTTGTGGGTCGGCGGCGTGTTCGTGGCGACGGCCTTCCTGCCTGTCTTCCTCTCCCCGGTGAGGAAACGCCGCACCCTGCCCGAACCGCAGGAATGCCAAGCCTGAAAGGCCGTGGGAAATCCCACCTGCCGCCGGGCCCGCCCTCTCCCGCCGGGCTTCCATGAATAACCGTCCAACAGCACGCGGTTGACCGTTCGAACATGCACCTCAAGGATTCGATATGCGCCCAGGCGCCACCGTGCGTATGCGGATCGCCGGAAAATCCCCCTGTCACGGATAATCCTCCGTCCGTTTCGCGGCATGACATCCGCGGGACGCCGCCAGATCCCTGACCTGAAGGAGTGCGAATGACGGCCATCGAGAACGGCTACCGGACCGAAGACA
Organism: Streptomyces sp. NPDC002734; assembly: GCF_040295685.1. NCBI lineage: Bacteria > Bacillati > Actinomycetota > Actinomycetes > Kitasatosporales > Streptomycetaceae > Streptomyces > Streptomyces sp. NPDC002734. The sequence continues at coordinate 20,497 of NZ_JBEOVU010000049.1, read as the reverse complement.
CCGCGGAACACGCGGATCCCCGGGAGACCATGAGCGCACTGCCCGGGTTCGTCCAGTTACCCCTCACGCTGTTCACCGGGAAGGCGCTGCCCGGGCAGCAGGCGCCGTCCTGGTGGACCCCGGGATTCCACCTGTACAGCGCGGTCCTCGGCATGTTCCTGGGCGTTGCCGCCGGCTGCACCGGACTGGCCCTGGGCGGTCTTTGGCTGTCGCTGGTCCCTGTCGGCTGGGCCGTCACGCTGCACGGCATGCGCAACCTCCGCATGATGATCTACCACCAGTGCTCGCACCGGAACATGTACCGCAGATCGCGCCTGGACACCGCCATCGGCCGCTGCACCTCGGGCCTCCTGATCATCCAGAACTTCGCCCGCTACAGCCGTGAACACGTCAGTGATCACCACGCCGCACACCACATGACACTGCGTGACCCCACCGTGCAGGCATTCCTGGTCAGCCTCGGCCTGCACCCGGGTATGACCCGGCGGCAGATGTGGCGACGGGTCATCGGCAAGATCATCTCTCCCTGGTTCCACCTCAACTTCGCCGTGGCCCGCGCCCGTTCCTTCTGGAGCGGATCGGCCGGCGCCGAGAAGGCCGTCTGCGCAGGGCTCTACGGCACGGCGCTGATCGTCGCCCTGGTGACCGGGACCTGGGTGCAGCTGCTCCTCGTCTGGTTCGTGCCGTTGGTGCCGCTGTTCCAGGTGAGCAACACGCTGCGGCTGTGCGTCAAGCACACCTTCCCCGCCTCCGACCTCACGGTGCGGCGAGGCAAGGAGTACTTCGGCGGGCTGACCAACGCCATCTTCATCGGTGAGTCCGCGCCCCGCTCCGGCCTGCCCGTGGTGCGCCGCGTGGCGGCCTGGACCCGCTGGGGGCTGCGCATGGTGTTCGTCCACGCACCCGCCCGCTACCTCGTCCTCACCGGCGACACGGTGGTGCACGATTTCCACCACCGGTATCCGGCGACGCCCAAATGGGCCCACTACATATTCGAGCGTCAGGCGGACCTGGAAAAGGGCAGCCCCGGATGGCCGCCGTACAAGCAGGCCTGGGGCCTGGTGCCGGCCATCAATCTGGTATTCGACTCGCTGTCCGTCGCTGATCCCAGGGAGTACAACGTCGAGCGGCTGCGGGAGGTCAGCAAGAGGGAACTCTTCGCGGCATTCGACGACTGATCTCCAGTCATTGTTCCAGAGATTTCCCGAACGGCGTTCTTCGCGATCCCAGGGGGTTCCATGCGGCACGAACAGACCCGTACCGTCATTCTCGGAGTGGCTGCCAGCGACAGTCATGTCGTCGCCAACCACCTCATCGCCCACGAACTGCGGGCCAGGGGTTTCACCGTCGTCAACCTCGGCGCCTGCACTTCGGTCGCCGAGTTCGCCGACGCCCACGCCGAGCACCCCGAAGCCGAGGCGGTGATTATCGGCAGCCTCAACGGGCACGCCCGGGAGGACCTGCAGGACCTGCCCGCCGCCCGCGCCGCGGGCCGGCTCGGCTGCCCCGTGATCGTCGGCGGCAATCTCTCGGTGGGCAGCCACAAGCACGCCTCCGACGACGACCGCCTGTACGCCCTCGGCGTCGACGAGGTCCTGACCGACCTGGACGCGCTGCCGGCCGCACTGGACCGCCTGCGGGAACACGGCCCGGTCCGGCGGACCTCCGCGCCAGTCGCGGCACCGGTCGCCTCATGACCGGTTCCGCGCTGCCGGCCGCACCGCCCCCGCCGCCTTCCCTGGCCGAGTCGGTGGCATACGTAGCGCAGTTGGGCAAGCCGTCGGCCGCCGAGGTGCTGCGGGAGGCGAAGGCGGCCGGGCGGGTGGCGCTGCAGCCGCGGTGCGGGGTGGGTTCGCACGCCCAGATGCTCACCCTGCTCCAGGACCTGGAGCGGCACGCCCGCCCCGACATCCTCACGATCACCATCGACTCGTACACGCGGTTGAAGCAGTTCGACAGCGCCCGAGCGGTGCTCGGCCGCAATCCCGCCGAACTCAACGGTTATCCCCTGGTCGCCCACGGCTGGACCAAGGGCCGCGAACTCAACGAGGCGGTGTCGGCCCCGCTGGAGGTGCGGCACGGATCACCGGACGCACGCCTGCTCTTCGAGACCTCGGTGGCGTCCGGCATCACCTCCTTCGAGGGCGGCGGGATCTCCTACAACCTGCCCTACGCCAAGTCCGTGCCGTTGGCCGAATCGCTTGCGGCATGGCGTGACGTGGACGCGCTCTGCGGTGAACTGGCCGGCCACGGTCTCGTCGTCGACCGTGAACTCTTCGGCACGTTGACCGCGGTCCTGGTGCCGCCCTCCATCTCACTGGCCATCAGTGTCCTGGAGGCCGTGGCGGCGGTACGGGAGGGGGTGCGGTGCGTCTCGGTCGCCTATCCGCAGGGCGGCCACTTCGAGCAGGACGTGGCGGCCCTGCGCGCCGTCCCTCTGCTGGCCGCCCGTTACCTCCGGGCGGACATCGAGGTCCACGCCGTCCTTCACGAGTTCATGGGTGTCTTCCCGCGGATCCGGGCGCACGCCGAGGACCTGATCCTCTACGGGGCGCTGGTGGCCCGGCTGGGCAACGCCAGCAAACTGATCAGCAAGACCTACCAGGAGGCGCACGGCATCCCGGACACCAGGGCCAACATCGACGGCCTGCTGCTCGCCTCCCGGTCCAACTCGCCGCTCCTCGACTTCATCACGCTCGACGAGGACCGGATCGCGGAGGAACTGGACTGGATTCTCACCGAGGTCGCCGAACTCGTCGAACCGGTGCTGGCGACGGCCGACCTGCACAAGGAGATCCCGGCGGCGTTCGCGGAGGGCAGGCTCGACATCCCGTTCAGTGCGAGTCGGCACGCACTGTCGCAGGTAATCCCCCGACGGGCCGAGGACGGTGCCATACGCTACTTCGCCACGGGGGCACTGCCGTTCTCCCCGGCGACGCTCCGGCGCAACGAGCGGAGCCTCGCCGCCGGCGGCCGGCCTCGCATCGCCGACATGGTGAAAGGGCTGACCGCGGACATCAACTACTTCCTCAACGTCTTCGGTGAGACCGGGAGCACGATGATGGGGCCGGTGGGGAGGCCGGGCCTCCCCACCCCGCCCTGACACCGTCACCGGTGAAGCCGCAACGCACAGAGAACACCCATGAGCGGGAGCGAAAAGAGCATGCAGTCCATCCGCGTCGCCCGACCCGGTGAGGCATCGGAACTCCGCCTGGAGCAGAGTCCCGTGCCCGAGCCGGGACCGGGCCAGGTGCTGGTGCGCAACACAGCCGCCGGCGTCAACTTCATCGACGTCTACTACCGCAACGGGACCTATCCCGCCGAGCCGCCGTTCACCCCGGGGCAGGAGGGCGCCGGCGTGGTCACCGCCGTCGGCGAGGGGGTGACGGGGTTCGAGCCCGGGGCCAGGGTCGCGTACGCGAGTCAGCTCGGCGCGTACGCCGAGTACACCGCGGTGCCCGTGGACAAGCTGCTCCCCGTTCCCGACGACGTGGACCTGACGGACGCCGCGGCGGTGACCCTGCAGGGCCTCGCCGCGTACTACCTCACCCACCAGACGCACCCGGTGGCGGAGGGCGAGACCGTGGTCGTCCTGGCCGCGGCCGGAGGGCTCGGCAGGCTCCTGGTGCAGCTTGCCGCGGCACGGGGGGCCGCCGTCATCGCGGTCGCCTCCACCCCGGGCAAGCAGGACGTCGCCCGAGCGGCGGGCGCCCACCACACCCTCGGTTACGACGATTTCGACGAGGCGGTACGTGAACTCACCGGCGGGCGCGGAGCCCACGTGGTCTACGACTCGGTGGGGGCCTCCACCTACCGTGCCGGGCTGCGGTCCCTCGGTCGTCGCGGCACCCTCGTCCTGTGCGGTCTCTCCAGCGGCCCCGTCCCACCGCTGGACGTCGAAATGCTGCGTGGCGGGGGGTCGTTGTACTTGACCCGGCCCACCATGAAGGACTACGTGTACGACGCGGAGTCGCTGCGCGCCGCAGGCGGCGCAGTCTTCCGATACCTCGCGCAGGGCGTCCTGAGGCCGCAGGTGCACGCAACGCTGCCGCTGGCCCGAGCCGCCGAGGCGCACCGGCTGCTGGAGAGCCGGACGACCACCGGGAAACTGCTGCTCACGCCCTGAGCCCTCGCTCCGGTACCTCCCACCCCGACACGCGTCCCACCTCATCCCCAGGAGTATCAGATGGCCGAGGCCGACAGCAGGCTTCTCTTCGTTGGCGGCGCCGGTGACGCCACCCTCGCCGTCGACGTCGTGACCACGGCGTTGGAGCAGGCTCGCAAGCGCGGCCTGCGTGTTCATCTCACCAACCAGGAGGCCACCCTGGCCGCCACCCCGTCCGTCTCGGCCCAGGCGGACGCCGTGTCCGCGGTGGACTTCTCGGTGCTGGGCGAGAGCGCCGCCTGGGCGCGCGGCCGGCTCGCTGCGGGTGAGGGCTTCGACATCGTCTTCGGCGTGCGGGAGATGGCGCAGGTGGCGGTCGCCGAGACCGCCGACGCACTGGGTCTGCCCGGCAACCCGCCGCACGCCGTGCACCGGGTCCGCACCAAGGACGAGGCCCGAGCGCACCTGGCCGCGGCGGGGTTTCCGCAGCCGGGATTCTCGGTCGTGGCGGACGAGGCCGAGGCGCGGGCGTTCCTGGCGGGCTCCACAGGCCCCTGGGTGGTCAAGCCGCGCGACGCCATGGGCAGCGAGGGCGTCACCCGCGTCGACAGTGCCGACGACCTGGCCGCCGCGCTCCGCTTCCTGCCGGGGGGGGACCCGTTCATCGTGGAGGAGTTCATCGAGGGCCCCGAGTACAGCGCCGAGGGCGTCTTCCTGGACGGCGTTCCGCACGTGCTGGCGCTGACTTCCAAGGAACTGCTGCCGCCGCCGCACTTCTTCGAGACGGAGTACGTGATCCCGGCCCTCCTGCCGGAGGACACGGCCGGGGAGATCGAACGGCAGGTCGTCGCCGCGCTGACCGCCCTCGAACTGCGGTTCGGGCAGTTCCACGTCGAGCTGTGGTGGACACGGCGCGGGGTCGTCCTCGGGGAGGTCCACGTGCGCAACGCGGGTGGCTGGATCCACCGGATGCTGGCTCACGTGATCCCGGGGCTGGAGTGGTTCGGCCTGGTCTACGACGACGTGCTCGGCAACCCGGTCGACCGCGCCGCGCTGCGACCGCGACGGGGTTCCGCGATCCGCTTCCTGACGCCGCCGCCGGGACGCCTGGTGGCGATCGAGGGCTGGGAGGAAGTGATGGCCCACCCGGCGGTGATCCACGCGGAACTGGCCGTCTCACCGGGCGATGTCGTCGCACCGCATCACTCGGTCGAGAACCGTGTCGGGCACATCGCCGTGGGCGCGGACACTCCCGAGGAGGCACAGGCGCTGGCGCGCAAGCTGGAGTCCCAGGTGCGCTTCGTGACCGGCTGACGGGGCCAGGAGGGGCGGCGGCGGGCCGTCGGGGGCGACGAGGCGGGACGGCCTCGTCGCCCCCGACGGCCCGCTCCGGCAGGTGGCCTCGACGGCGAGACCGTGCGGGCAGGGGAGCCGTGGATCAGTCGGAGTTCTTCTTGCGGCGGGTGCCGAAGACGATCTCGTCCCAGCTGGGGACCGCCGCGCGGCGACCGGGACGCACCCCGTCCGCCTCGGCCTGACGATCCGTCGCCCCGATCAGGCGATCCCGGTGGCTGCTGACCGCCCGCGGCATCAGGACGTCCGCGTACGCGGAACCCGCCCCCGCGGAGGCCGCCGGCGCGGGCGGTTCCTCGACGTCGGGCTCGGTGTCCGGGCCGTCGGACCCCTCGCCGGGGATCTCCGGCACGACCAGGTCGCCACGGAAGCTCGGCACCGCCTCGAGGAGGCTGGTCAGCGAGTCGCCGACGCTCTCCTCCTCCAGGTCGGACGGCTGCGCCTGCGCGGGCACGATCGCGGCCCGCTCCGACCGGTCGCCCCGGTCATGCTCGCGGTCCCGGTCACGATCCCGCGGCAGCCGCGCGATCCGCGGCACGAACGGATGCGCCGGCTCGGACGGCCCGAGGTCGTCGGACTCACCGATCAGCGAGCGCGCCTCGTCGTCGACCGCGGCGACCAGACGGCGCGGCGGGTCGTAGGTCCAGCTCGCCGTGTGCGGCTCGCCCGCCACGCGGTAGACCAGCAGCACCTCCCAGGTGCCGTCGTCGCGGCGCCAGGAGTCCCACTGCACGGTGTCCTTGTCGGCGCCGCGCAGCAGCAGCCGCTCCTGGACCGTTTCGCCCAGCGGGGGACCGGTGTTCTCGCCCGGGCGCCGCACCGGGGTCTTGCGTGCGCGCTCCGCCATGAACGCGCGCTCGGCCAGCACGGGGCCCTCGAAACGCCGCACCCGGTCCACCGGGATGCCGGCCAGCTGGGCGACCTCCTCCGCGGTGGCTCCGGCCCTTATACGGGCCTGGATGTCGCGGGGGCGGAGGTGGCTCTCCACCTCGATCTCGATCTGTCCGAGACGGGGACGGTCACCGCGCACGGCGGCGCGCAGCCGTTCGTCGATCGGAAGCGTGTACTCCGTGCTGTCCGCAGCCTTGAGCACCAGCCGTGTGCCGTCATTGGAGACGGCCACGACACGCAGTTCGGGCATGGGGACCTCCCGGGTGGTGCCTGCCGACGTCACGTGCGTCGCTGCTTCCGCTAGTCGAGTGTGGCCTGCCCGGGTGCAGCCTGCCACAACCTTGCCGAGTTGCCCGGCGTGTCGGGCGCCGGGCCCAGGCTCACCGTCATGGCACGGTTACCTGTTTGCAACGTCAAGTGACCCAGATCGGTCACCCTGAGCAACAGCCTCCCTCCCCGGCGTTCCTGACGGATCGCGGGCGCCCAGGCGGGAGTCCGGACCCAGGGCTCAGAACACTACTCCATTTGGGCCACGTGCGTGGATTGGCGCGCCGGTCGAAATCGGGGCGGGTCACCCCAAGATCGTCCCGGCACGGCGTCCCAAGGCCCGGACGGCCCTTGCGACGTGGCGTGTTTCACGCCCCGGTCCACGCCCCTGATCCCTGCCCCGTCCCGCCCGTTCCAATCGCCCGCGCCGTGATCTTCCTGTCGCGGCGCCCGCGTCCGGCGCGCGCCGCCTACTCCCCGAGCACCCGCCTCAGGTAGTCGTTCTGGAAACGCCGTTCGGGGTCCAGCCGGTTCCTCAGCTCCAGGAATTCGCCGAAACGGGGGTAGACGCCGGCCAGGTGGTCGGCGTCGCGGGTGTGCACCTTGCCCCAGTGGGGTCTGCCCTCGTAGGCCGTGAAGATGCGCTCCGCCAGCGTGAAGTACGCCTGGTAGGGGGTGCCCTGGAACATGTGGACGGCGACGTAGGCGCTGTCCCGGCCGGAGGCGGTGGAGAGCGTGACGTCGTCGGCGGGCGCGGTGCGCACCTCCACCGGGAAGCTGACCCGCAGCCCCGACCGGTCGACCGCGGACCGCAGTTCGCGCAGCGCGTCGACCATCGAGGCGCGCGGCAGGGCGTACTCCATCTCCACGAACCGCACCCGTCGCGGCGAGGTGAACACCTTGTAGGGGATGTCGGTGTAGGTCCGGGCGGAGAGCGCCCGGCTGGATATCCGCGCGATGGCAGGTATGGCGGCCGGCACCGCCCGCCCCAGCCGGTTGACCGCACCGAAGACGCCGTTGGAGAGGAACTCGTCCTCCAGCCAGGCGCCCGCCCTGCCCAGCGGACGCGGCGGGCCCGCGCTGCGGTTGTTGCGCTTGGTGTTGCAGTTGCCGGTGTGCGGGAACCAGTAGAACTCGAAGTGCTCGTTCGCCGACCACAGTTCCTCGAAGGCGCCGGTCACCTGGTCGAAGCTCATCGGCTCCTCGCGCGCGGTGAGCAGGAAGACCGGTTCGACCTTGAACGTCAGGGCGGTGACGACGCCCAGCGCGCCGAGGCCGATCCGCGCGGCGGCGAAGATCTCGGGGTTCTCCTCACGGGAGCAGGTGAGGACCGAGCCGTCCGCGGTGACCAGTTCGAGGGCGACGATCTGCGCGGAGATCGACCCGGACTCCCGGCCGGTGCCGTGGGTCCCGGTGCTCACCGCGCCGGAGACCGTCTGCTCCATGATGTCGCCCATGTTGGTCAGCGACAGACCCTCGCCGGCCAGCGCCGCGTTGAGCTGCTTCAGCGGCGTCCCGGCGCCGACCGTGACCGTCCCCGCGGCACGGTCCACGCGGTGCACCCCGGCCAGCCGCTCGGGGCGGATCAGCACGCCGTCGGTGGCGGCGGCCGCGGTGAAGGAGTGACCGGTGCCCGCGGCCTTGACCCGCAGACCGCGTTCCGCCGCGTCGCGCACCGCGGCGGCGACCTCCTCGGCGCTGCCGGGCGCGACCTGCCGGGCCGGGCGGGCGGTGACGTTGCCCGCCCAGTTACGCCAGGTGTCGCTCTGCCGTGTCCGTGCGTTCGCCGTGCTGCTCAACGGTGCCTCCCCGCGACGTGGCCGGCCTGGTGAGCCGGCGGTACCCGAGGAAACCGACCGCCACCGCGGCGGCCCCGGCCACGGCCGGCACCACGTACCCGGTCCGCGCGCCGGCCGAGTCGATCACCAGACCGGCCGCCGAGGACCCCAGCGCGACGCCGACCGCGAGGCCGGTGCTGATCCAGGTCATGCCCTCGGTCAACTGCGCGCGTGGTACGTGCTGCTCGATCAGGGACATCGTGGTGATCATCGTGGGGGCGATGAAGAGGCCCGCGACGAACAGCGCCACGGCCAAGAACGGCAGGTTCCCGACCAGTTGGAGGGGGATCATACTCGCGGCCATCGCACACACACCCGCCAGCCAGCGACGTTCCGGGCGGCCGTGGACGCGCAGCACGCCGAAGACCAGTCCGGCGACGCAGGAACCGGCCGCGTAGACCGCGAGCACCAGGCTGGCCGCGGCCTTGTGGCCCAGCTCCTCGGCGAAGGCCACCGTCACCACGTCGACCGCGCCGAAGACCGTCCCGGTGGCCACGAAGGTCGCCACGAGCACCTGGAGACCGGGGGAGCGCAGCGCGCTGCCCCGCACGTACTCCTCGGGCGGGTGAGGCTTCGGCTCGGTGGCGCGCTGGGAGGTCAGCCAGAACACTCCGGCCGCCATGCACACCGCCGCCAGCAGCGGTCCCGCCTCCGGGAACCAGGCGGTGGACAGGCCGATGGAGACGATCGGGCCGACGATGAAGCAGACCTCGTCGATCACCGACTCGAAGGAGTAGGCGGTGTGCAGCATCGGGGTGCCGCGGTAGAGGGCCGCCCAGCGGGCCCGCACCATCGAGCCCAGGCTCGGCACGCAGCCGACCAGGGCGGCGAAGGCGAACAGGGTGGCGTCCGGCCAGCGCAGGCGCGTCGCGGCCAGCAGCCCGGCGGCGCCGGTGAGCGCCACCAGCACCGCCGGGCGCAGCACCCGGTTCTGTCCGTGACGGTCCACCAGCCGGGATATCTGGGGGCCGAGCATCGCCGAGGAGAGCGCGATGGTCGCGGAGAGAGCGCCGGCCAGGCCGTAACGGCCGGTGACCTGGGAGATCATGGTGACCACGCCGATGCCCATCATGGACAGCGGCATCCGGCCGACCAGTCCGGCGGCGGAGAAGCCGCGGGTCCCGGGGGGCGCGAAGAGGGCGCGGTAGGGCGAGGGCACGGGCTCTCCGGGGAAAAGGGGCGTCGCTGCCCAGGTCATGAAGTGGTTGGTCGATACAGCTTACGACTGGTTCGACCAGGTGTGCCCCGGGTGTACGGGCGTCCGGACGGGGAGCGTGGGGGCAAGGGGGGCGCAGGGATGCGGGCGACCCGGCCGGGCGGCCCGGTTTCCCCGCCGCCGGTCGCCAGTGGGAGGATCCAGTCATGCCAGATGTGCTCGAATCGTCCCCCTACGACGCGTTGCTGCTGCTCTCCTTCGGCGGCCCGGAGGGCCCCGAGGACGTGGTGCCGTTCCTCGAGAACGTCACCCGGGGGCGCGGCATCCCCAAGGAACGCCTCAAGGAGGTGGGCCGGCACTACTTCCTGTTCGGCGGCGTCAGCCCGATCAACGGCCAGAACCGCGAACTCCTGGACGCCCTGCGCGCGGACTTCGCCGAGCACGGGCTGGACCTGCCCGTCTACTGGGGCAACCGCAACTGGGCCCCGTACCTCACCGACACCCTCCGCGAGATGGTCCGCGACGGGCACCGCCGGATCCTGGTGCTGGCCACCAGTGCCTACGCCTCCTACTCGGGCTGCCGGCAGTACCGCGAGAACCTGGCGGACGCCCTGGCCACGCTGGAGGCCGAGGGGCTGGAGCTGCCCCGGGTGGACAAGCTGCGGCACTACTTCAACCACCCGGGCTTCGTGGAGCCGATGATCGACGGCGTGGTCGAGGCCCTGGCGGACCTCCCCGCGGAGGTGCGCGACGGCGCCCAGCTGGCGTTCACCACACACTCCATCCCGACCGCCTCGGCGGACACCTCGGGTCCGGTCGACGAGCACGGCGACGGCGGCGCGTACGTGCGCCAGCACCTGGACGTCGCCCAGCTGATCGCCGAGGCGGTCCGCGGGCGCACCGGTGTGGAGCGGGCCTGGCAGCTGGTCTACCAGTCGCGGTCCGGAGCCCCGCACATCCCGTGGCTGGAGCCGGACATCTGCGACCACCTCGAGGAGCGGCACGCGGCGGGAGTCCCGGCCGTGGTCATGGTGCCGATCGGTTTCGTCTCCGACCACATGGAGGTCCTCTACGACCTCGACACCGAGGCCAAGGCCAAGGCGGAGGAGCTGGGGCTGCCGGTGCGGCGCTCCGCGACGGTCGGCGCCGACCCGCGGTTCGCCGCGGCGGTCCGGGACCTGGTCGTGGAACGGGCGGCCGCCGAGCGCGGGCAGTCCGTGAAGCCGTGCGCGCTGGGCGCCCTCGGCGCGAGCCACGACGTGTGCCCGGTGGGCTGCTGCCCCGCGGCGCGCAACCCGAAGCCCGCCGCGGCGGGCGCGGACAGCCCGTACGCCTGACCTCTCCGGGGGCGGCGCACCCGCGCCGCCCCCGGAGCCGGACCCGCCCCACACCGCCCCAGACGTACCGACAGGACGCGAGGACACCGTGACGGACCTGCACCGGACCGAGCTGCACCGAGAGCTGCTGGAGATCGCCCGGGAGGCGGCCCGCCGGGCCGGCGAGCTGCTGCGGGACGGCCGCCCCGACGACCTCGAGGTGGCCGCCACCAAGTCGAGCCCCATCGACGTGGTGACCGAGATGGACATCGCCGCCGAGAAGCTGATCGTCGACCTGATAGCGGCACGCCGCCCCGGGGACGGGTTCCTCGGCGAGGAGGGCGCCTCCTCGGCCGGCACCAGCGGGGTGCGCTGGGTGGTCGACCCGCTCGACGGCACCGTGAACTACCTGTACGGCCTGCCGTCCTGGTCGGTCTCGATCGCCGCCGAGGTGGACGGGGAGGCGGTGGCCGGGGTGGTGGAGATCCCCATGCGGGGCGAGACCTTCCACGCCGTCTCCGGCGGCGGCGCCTGGGTGACCGGGCCGTCCTGGGAGGGGGAGCGGCGGCTGGCCGTGCGGCCGTCGCCGTCCCTGGAGCAGGCGCTGATCGCCACCGGCTTCAACTACGTCACCACCGTGCGCGCCCACCAGGCGGAGGTGGCGCGGGAGCTGCTGCCGCTGGTGCGCGACATCCGCCGCGGCGGCTCGGCCGCGGTCGACCTGTGCGACCTGGCCGCGGGCCGCCTCGACGGCTACTACGAGCGCGGACTGCACCCCTGGGACCGGGCGGCCGGGGACCTGATCGCCCGCGAGGCGGGCGCCCTCACCGGCGGACGGGCCGGCGCGCGCCCCTCCGACGACCTCACCGTCGCCGCGACGCAAGGGGTCTTCGGACCCCTTCAGGAGCTGCTGGAGCGGCTCGGCGCCTGGCACGACTGAGTGTGTGACGCGTTTCACCGCGGCCCGGCAGACCCCCCTCCAGGGCCGCGGCGGAGCCCACGACCTGCGGAGGCGGCACGGCATGTCGGCCCGGTGAACGTCTGGCCTATGCCAGATTTCCTTGCCGCCCAAGGTTTCCGTCAGGTGACGCGTGGGGAGGACGGTTTCAACCCCGCGATCACGCTCCGCACGTGCCGTACCACCAAGCGGCACGGCACGGGCGTCCGGCTTCCCCTTTCCCCGGAGGCGCAAGCCGGACACTCCGCCCGGCGTGATCGTCCCTTCCCGACCCACGACCCAGGACGAGGGGGCGCCGCATGGACGCATTCACCGCAGGGCTTCTCCAGCGCATAAGGGCTGCCGAGTCGCACCTCACGCAGGCGCGCGACGAGGGCGACGAGTTCGCCGCCGAGGTGGAGCAGGGAGAACTGGACGACCTGCGCCGTCTGGCCGCCGAGCACGGTGTGGAGGTCGGCGCCGCGAGCGTCTGACACCGACCCCACAGGTCCGGCACCGCCGAACGGGCCCCGGCAACCCGCCGGGGCCCGTTCGGCGTGTCCGGGGGCCGTTAGGGGGCGGCCACCGGCGTGTCCGCCCGTCCGGGCGCTTCGTCGCCTTACGGCCGACTTACCGGCACAAGAGGCAGGATGGAGGCTTCTCCCACCGGTATGTCAGGCCGGTGGAACGTCAGGAAGGAAGGCCGACGTGCGCGTACTCGTCGTCGAGGACGAGCAGCTGCTCGCGGACGCGGTGGCCACCGGTCTGCGCCGCGAGGCGATGGCCGTCGACGTCGTGTACGACGGCGCCGCCGCCCTCGAGCGGATCGGTGTCAACGACTACGACGTGGTCGTCCTCGACCGGGACCTGCCGATGGTGCACGGCGACGACGTGTGCCGCCGGATCGTCGAGCTGGGCGAACCCACCCGGGTGCTGATGCTCACCGCCTCCGGCGACGTCAGCGACCGCGTGGAGGGCCTGGAGCTGGGGGCGGACGACTACCTCCCCAAGCCCTTCGCGTTCAGCGAGCTGATCGCCCGCGTGCGGGCCCTGGGGCGGCGCACCAGCGTGCCGCTGCCGCCGGTCCTGGAGCGGGCCGGCATCCGGCTCGACCCGAACCGGCGCGAGGTGTACCGGGACGGCCGGCAGATCCACCTCGCCCCCAAGGAGTTCGCGGTGCTCGAGGTGCTGATGCGCAGCGAGGGCGCCGTGGTGTCGGCGGAGCAGCTGCTGGAGAAGGCGTGGGACGAGAACACCGACCCGTTCACCAACGTGGTGCGGGTGACGGTGATGACGCTGCGCCGCAAGCTGGGCGAGCCGCCGGTGATCATCACCGTGCCCGGCTCCGGATACCGGGTCTGAGCGCCGTGGCCGCCTCCCCGAACCCGGCTCCCGCACCTCCGCCGCCGGGCGTCCCGCCGCGACCGACCTGGGACCCCAAGGAGCAGCAGTCGTCCTTCCCGTGGCTGCGCCCGACGATCCGGATACGGCTCACGCTGCTGTACGGCGGCATGTTCCTGATCGCCGGCATCGTGCTGCTCTCGATGATCTACCTGCTGGCGGCCCAGGCCATCTCCACCGGCAACCAACCGCCGTTCAAGATCATCCAGTTCACCGACGTCCGGGTGAGCAGCGACCGGTGCCCCGGTGTCAACACACAGCTCTCGCTGAGCCAGTTCAACGCGGAGATCGCCCGCTGCGTGAATCTGCAGCGGCAGGCCGCCCTGGACAACCTGCTGAGCCGCTCCCTGCTGGCGCTGCTGGGCCTCGCGGTGATTGCGTTCGCCTTCGGCTACGCGATGGCGGGACGGGTGCTCTCCCCGCTGGGGAAGATCATCCGTACCGCGCGCGCGGTGGCCGGCTCCGACCTGTCCCGCCGCATCGAGCTGGACGGCCCGGACGACGAGCTCAAGGAGCTCGCGGACACCTTCGACGAGATGCTGGAGCGGCTCCAGCGGGCGTTCACGGCCCAGCAGCGGTTCGTCGGCAACGCCTCGCACGAGCTGCGCACGCCGCTGGCGATCAACCGCACCCTGCTGGAGGTGCACCTCTCCGACCCGGGGGCCCCGCCCGAGCTCCAGCAGCTGGGGCGGACCCTGCTCGCCACCAACGAGCGCAGCGAGCAACTGGTGGAGGGCCTGCTCCTGCTGGCCCGCAGCGACAACCAGATCGTCGAGCGCAAGCCGGTCGACCTGGCGGAGGTGGCCAGCCGCGCCCTCGACCAGGTGCGCGGCGAGGCGGCCGAGCGGGGCGTGGAGTTCCGCGGCGAGCCGTCCTCCGTGGTCGTCCAGGGCAACGGCGTCCTGCTCGAGCGGATCGCGCTGAACCTGGTGCAGAACGCGGTGCGCTACAACGTGCCCGAGGGCGGCTGGGTGGAGGTCTCCACCGGCGCCGAGCACGGCCAGGCGGTGCTGGTGGTGTCCAACACCGGACCGGTGGTACCGGCCTACGAGATCGACAACCTGTTCGAGCCGTTCCGGCGGCTGAGGACCGAGCGGACCGGCAGCGACAAGGGCGTCGGCCTGGGGCTTTCGATCGTCCGGTCGGTCGCCCGGGCGCACGGCGGGCACATCACGGCCGTCCCCCGCGAGGGTGGCGGACTGGTGATGCGCGTCACGCTGCCCCTCTGAACGAGTGACCTCCTGTTCGCTCTGCGCTGAATTCCGGCGTGTCGCGTCCAGGGGGGAGCTGTGTGATCGATCACAGAAGCGTCACGGAGAGCGTCTACTCTCCGTGACGACAACGGGCTCCGAAAATGAGGGAAAACCGGGTTTTCGGGCGTCCTGATGCCGGGCAGTACACGGACAGATGCCTTTGGACCAGAGCATTCGCAGGGTGTACGGTCCGGTTCGCCATCCGAGCCGATCACTCTTCGGGAGTCCGGTTGGGTGTCGATTGAGTAACAGACCTTGATGTGAGGCAAAATCTCCGCCTCAGGTCGGGCACAAGTCCGGCCTCTCACGCGTTAACGGCGCTGGAGACACCCAAGACCACCCAGAGGGGGAGAGCGACATGGCAACCGACTACGACACTCCACGCAAGACCGACGACGACGTCGACTCGGACAGCCTGGAAGAACTGAAGGCACGGCGGAACGACAAGTCCACCTCCGCGGTGGACGTCGACGAGTTCGAGGCCGCCGAGGGCCTGGAACTGCCCGGAGCGGACCTCTCCAACGAGGAACTCGCCGTCCGGGTGCTGCCGAAGCAGCAGGACGAGTTCACCTGCATGAGCTGCTTCCTGGTGCACCACCGCAGCCAGCTGGCCCGCGAGAAGAACGGCCAGCCGATCTGCCGCGACTGCGACTGAGGCGGGGTCGGCCGTGCCCGGCTCGACCCCACCCTGGAAGCGCCGCTCCCGCAAGCGGGGAGCGGACCTCGAGCCGTCCGACGGCTCACGCGGCGCACGTGACGCCGTGGAGCGGGGCCCTGATGCCGTGACCGGCGAGGGTGCCCCGCTCGAGACGGCCGGCGGCGGTGCGCCGGCGCCGGCCGAGTCCGGCGGGCTCACCGCCCGGCGGCGGGCCGAGGGCCGGCTGCACGCCGCGCTGGGCGTCGTCGCCGACAGGATCGTCGCCGTCGCGCCCCGGATCCCGGTGCGCGACCTGGACACCCTGCGGCGGCACTTCCCGGAGCTCGGCCCCGAGGAGATCGCCGACCGGCTCGTCGCCGGAGCGGCCAAGGCCTCGGCGGCCGTGGGCGCCGGCGTCGGCGCCGCGAACATGCTGCCGGCCCCGCCGGCCTGGGCCGCCGGAATGGCGACCGAGATCACCGCCGTCGCCGCCGTCGAGCTGAAGCTCGTGGCGGAACTCCACGAGGTCTACGGACGGCGCCCTCCCGGCGACCTGCGCGCCCGCAGCATCGCCTACGTGAGGGTCTGGTCCTCCGAGCACGGGGTGGACCCCACCCGGCCCACCACCTTCCGCGCGGTGGTCGACACCGGCCTCAAACAGCAGCTGAGGCGTCAGATCAAACGGCGCCTGATCCGCAACGTGCCGAACATGCTGCCCTTCATGGTGGGCGCCACCGTGGGCGCCGTCGTCAACCGGCGCGACACCAGGCGGTTCGCCGAACACATCCGCACCGACCTGCGCAAGGTACGGGTCCCGTGGGAGCACCTGAAGGAGCTGCCCCCGCTGGACAGGCACTCCGAGCCGCTGGAACTGCCCGAGATCGTCCACGAGGACCACGAGGCTCCCGAGGAGCCCGGGCACGGCAGCTCCGGGCCCGGGACGCCCGGACCCGACGGCCCGCCGAAGGACTGACCCGGGCGGCGACGGCCCGCCGAAGGACTGACCCGGGCGGCGACGGCCCGCCGAAGGACTGACTCCGGGCGGCGACGGCCCGCCGAAGGACTGACTCCGGGCGGCGACGGCCCGCCGAAGGACTGACTCCGGGCGGCGACGGCCCGCCGAAGGACTGACC
>NZ_JBEOVU010000049.1:0-4111 GCF_040295685.1 Streptomyces sp. NPDC002734 | reverse complement strand
CCGGGCGGCGACGGCCCGCCGAAGGACTGACTCCGGGCGGCGACGGCCCGCCGAAGGACTGACTCCGGGCGGCGACGGCCCGCCGAAGGACTGACCCGGGCGGCTAGCTCGCCGCCGGGCGGGCCGCCTCGATCGCCGCCGCCAGCCGCTCCGGCTCGCGGGTGGACAGGTAGAGGTAGGGAGTCGGGTCCTGCGGGTCGACGACCTCGACCCGCAGCGCCCTCGGCGCGTAGGCGCGCAGCAGCATGAACGCGCGCGGATCGGCCTTGTGCGACCGCCAGGCGCGCGCCTCCGCCGGGTCCAGGACCTCCGCCGCGCCCAGCGCCCGCACCGGCACGCGCGCCTCGCCCGCCAGCAGCGCGTCGCCCGCCACCCGGATCCTGGCCGAGCCGTAGGAGCTCACCACGATCGCCGACAGGGCCCCGCCCAGCACCAGGCCGCCGAGCATCGGCAGCACCCCGAACGGATAGACGACCAGGGCCGCCGCCATGCCCAGCAGCAGGCAGTACAGCCACCAGTGCCACGGCGCCGACAGGCGCTCGTCGTAGGAGACGACGGCGCGGGCAGGTGTCGCCCCGCCCGGGGCGGGCGTCGGCGAGGCGGGCGGCTGCGGGCTCTGCGAGGGGGAACGCTCCATGCCGTCAAGCTTGGCACGGTGTCCGCCTCGCGCGTACGCGCGGGTAAGGTCTGCGCCGTGAGTGCAACGAACACGGCCGTGCAGCCCCCCGCCGACGCCGCCGCCCCGGTGCGGCACCCCGAGGCGCCCGCCCCCGGCGAGCCCGTCGGCTCCCACTACGAGAACTGCTTCGGCTGCGGCTCCGGCCAGCCCCACGGACTGCACCTGGTCACCCGGGCCGGCGACGGCGTCGACGTCACCGCCGAGTTCACCGTGCGTCCCGAACACCAGGGCGCCCCCGGTCTGGCGCACGGCGGCATCCTCGCCACCGCGCTGGACGACGCGCTGGGCTCCCTCAACTGGCTGCTGCGCACCATCTCGGTGACCGGGCGGCTGGAGACCGACTACCGGCGTCCGGTGCCGGTGGGCAGCGTGCTCCACATCACCGCCGAGGTCACCGCCGTGGCCGGCCGCAAGATCTACGCGACCGCCGTCGGGCGCCTGGACGGCCCCGAGGGCCCGGTGGCGGTCCGCGCGGACGCGCTGTTCATCGAGGTCAAGGTCGACCACTTCATCGAGAACGGCCGCAAGGAAGAGATCCAGGCCGTGATGGACGACCCCGACGCGGTGCGCCAGGCGCGTGCCTTCGAGGTGAACCCGTGAGCGACGGCCTCCAGGTGCTGATCCGCCGCCTCGACCCCGAGGTGCCGCTGCCCGCCTACGCCCACCCGGGCGACGCGGGCGCCGATCTGCGCACCACCGAGGCCTGCGAACTGGCCCCCGGGCAGCGGACCGTGCTGCCCACCGGGGTCTCGATCGCCCTGCCCGAGGGGTACGCCGCCTTCGTGCACCCGCGCTCGGGTCTGGCAGCTCGATGCGGTGTGGCACTGGTGAACGCCCCAGGGACGGTGGATGCCGGGTACCGTGGGGAGATCAAGGTGATCGTGGTGAATCTCGACCCGCGCGAGTCGGTGCGGTTCGAGCGCTTCGACCGGATCGCGCAACTGGTCGTCCAGCAGGTCGAGAGGGTCCGCTTCCACGAGGTGGCGGAACTTCCCGGCTCGGTACGGGCCGCGGGGGGCTTCGGGTCCACCGGCGGTCACGCCGCGGTGGGCGACTTGGCGGGTGGGAATCGATACGGTTCGGGCGTATCCGACCGGGAAGGACAGTGACGTGTTCGGACGTCGCAAGAAGGGCACTGCCGAGGGCGCGGCGGGCGAGGCCGAGCAGGTCGTCGGCGGTGTCGGCAGCGGGGCGGAAGAGGCCGGTCAGGAGCGGGTGAGGCTGGAGCCTGCCCCGCGCCCCGACGGGCCCTGGGACAGCTCCGAGGTCCGTGAGCCCGGCGAGGGCCGCGTGGACCTCGGCGGCGTGTTCGTGCCGGGGGTCGACGGCATGGAGCTGCGCGTGGAGGTCGCCGGTGACGCCATCGTCGCCGCGACCGTCGTGCTGCGCGACAGCGCCATCCAGCTGCAGGCCTTCGCCGCCCCCAAGCGTGAGGGCATCTGGGGCGAGGTGCGGGAGGAGATCGCCTCCGGCATCACCCAGCAGGGCGGCATCGTCGACGAGACCGAGGGCCCGCTGGGCTGGGAGCTGCGCGCGCAGGTACCGGTGAAGCTGCCCGACGGCACGGGCGGCTTCCAGGTCGTCCGGTTCGTCGGCGTCGACGGCCCGCGGTGGTTCCTGCGGGGCGTCATCTCCGGGCAGGGCGCGGTGCAGCCCGAGGCCGCCGGTCTGCTGGAGCACATCTTCCGCGACACGGTCGTGGTCCGGGGCGAGGGGCCGATGGCTCCGCGGGACCCGATCGTGCTGAAGCTGCCGAACGACGCGCAGATGGTGCCCGAGGGCATGCAGACGCCGGCCGAGGACCAGGGCTCGCGCTTCGCGGGCGGCATCGGCCAGCTCCAGCGCGGCCCGGAGATCTCCGAGATCCGCTAGTCACTGCCCCGCCGCGCCCCTTCGAGGGGCGCGGCGGAGTGCGTTCCGGCGCCGACCAGGGGGCCCGGCGGACCGCGCTCGGAGCCCGTGGGCGGGCAGGCCTTCGCACTCTTCCGGTGGAACCTCCGTTCCCCCGGCGAGGGTGCGGAATGCCTCGTTCCGTTCGGGTTCCGGCGGCTCCCGCCGCCCCGGTAGGCTGCATGCATGAACGCTGTTCCCCGTTCCGACAAGCCGGTGGGCCGGTTCCGCCGCATGATCGACCGGCTCTCCTCGTCCCAGGAGGACCTGGAGCGCGAGGAGCTGCGGGAGGAGACGGACACCGCGGGAATGACCCGAATAGGTGACTGCAGCGACCGGGAGGTCGTCACCGTCACTGGTACCTTGCGCACGGTCACCCTGCGCCCGCGGGCCGGGGTCCCCGCCCTGGAGGCCGAGCTGTTCGACGGCTCGGCCGCCCTGGACGTGGTGTGGCTGGGCAGGCGCTCCATCGTGGGCGTGGAGCCCGGACGCAGACTGATCGCGTCGGGACGGATCACCCTGATCCGGGGCCGCCGCGTGCTGTTCAACCCCCACTACGAACTGAGACCCCTCGGACGGGAGTAGCCGGTGACGTCGCTCGACAAGCCGACCGAAGAGGCACCGCAGACGGAGCACGACTCACGGGCGGCGACCGAGGCCGCACTCGGCGAGGCCTTCGGCGGCGTCCGCGGCATGATCGAGACGGTCGTGCCCGGCCTGATCTTCGTCGCGATCTACACCGTCAACAAGGACCTGCACGTCTCGGCGATCGCCGCGCTGGCGGTGTCCCTGCTGATGGGCGTCGTCCGGCTGGTCCGCAAGGACACCGTCAAGCACGCCTTCAGCGGCGTCTTCGGGGTGGCCTTCGGCGTGGTGTTCGCGATGATGACGGGCAACGCCAAGGACTTCTACCTGCCCGGCATGCTCTACACGCTGGGTCTCGCGGTGGCCTACCTGCTGTCCACGGCGCTGGGCTTCCCCCTGATCGGCGTGATCCTCGGACCGCTGTTCAAGGAGAACCTGTCCTGGCGCAAGCGGAACCCGGGCCGCAAGAAGGCCTACTCCAAGGCCAGCGTCGCCTGGGGCCTGATCCTGCTCGCCAAGTGCGCGATCCTCTTCCCGCTGTACTGGTGGGCGGACACCACCGAGCTCGGCTGGGTGCTGATCGGGCTGAAGATCCCGCCGTTCCTGCTGGCCGTCTGGCTGACCTGGGTCTTCCTGGCCAAGGCGCCCGCGCCCATCGACGTCTTCGCCGAGATGGAGGAGCGGGAGCGGGCCGAGGCGGCCGCCGAGGCCGCGGCCCAGGACCCCGTCACCGGCCCCGCGGGCGCCGAGCCGACCGAGGGCGCCGTGGCCACCGAGGGAGCCGTCGCCACCGAGGCGCCGGACCAGGGCGGGCGGCACCGCCGCGAGGCCTGACGGCCGTTCCCCTCGGGACACCCCGTACGACGAAGCGGCGGGACCGAGCCGCCCGAGACGGCGAAGGAAGGCTGAGGAGACCCGGTCAACAGCTGCCAGCCCGCCCCTCGGCGCTGGCCCTGC
>NZ_JBEOVU010000048.1:0-39775 GCF_040295685.1 Streptomyces sp. NPDC002734 | reverse complement strand
CCTCCGCCTTGCAGCCGCACGCACCAGACCCCGCTCAGGCCCGCTGACATGCGAACCGGCAGCAAGAACGGCATGATCCGCCGGACAGGCCCTAGCCCGCGACCCCCACGTCGGCGAGGGCGGTACGCCGACGGGAAAGCCCGCCCCCGGTGACCTGGTCGGCACCGGAGACGGGCTTTTCCCTCGCGCGGTCCGCGCCTCCGCCGGTGGCGGGGAGGAAGTGCGGCGAGGACCCGGACCGCACGTCACAAGGGCGGCCCGTCCCCTCGCGCGGGCCGCCCAAGCCGTCAGCCCGCGTCGGCGACCGGCTCAGCGGCGGCCTTGGCCGCCGGCTCGACCGCGATCTCGACCGGGACGGTGGCCGGCTCCACGGGCACGGCCACCGGCTCGACCACCGGGTCGGCCAGCGTGCCGGTGCGCGCGGCCTGCGCGTACCACAGGGCGCTCGCCTTCGGCGTGCGCTCCTGCGTCGCGTAGTCCACGTAGACCATGCCGAAGCGCTTCGAGTAGCCGTAGGCCCACTCGAAGTTGTCCAGCAGCGACCACAGGTAGTACCCGCGCACGTCGGCGCCGTCGGCCATCGCCTGGCGCACCGTGGACAGGTGGGAGTGCAGGTAGGCGACCCGCTCGGGGTCCCGGACCTGGCCGTCCACGTCCTTGACGTCGTCGTAGGCGGCGCCGTTCTCGGTGATGTAGATCGGCAGTCCGGGGACCTCGCGCTGGTAGCGCATGATCAGGTCGTACAGACCGGTGTGGTCGACGGTCCAGCCCATGGCGGTCTGGTCGCCCGGGCTCTGGTGGAAGACCACGTCCTCCGCGCCCGGCCACGGCGAGAAGTCGCCCGTGCCGTGCGCGTCCGTGGCGGGGCCGTCCTCCGGCGCGGTGCCGGCGTGGCCGACCGTGGCCGGGGTGTAGTAGTTCAGGCCCAGCGCGTCCAGCGGCTGGTGGATCAGCTTGAGGTCGCCGTCCTCGACGAAGGACCAGTCGGTCACCGAGGCGGTCGCCGGGAAGAGCGTCTCCGGGTAGGCGCCGTGCAGCATCGGACCGTGGAAGACGCCGTTGGCGAGGTCGTCGATCCGGCGGGCGGCCTCGAGGTTGCGCGGGTCGTCGGAGACGGTGCGCACCACGTGCGAGTTGAGCGCCACGGCGACCTGGTTGCGGGCCGGCATCACGGAGCGGAGCGCCGAGGTGCCCAGGCCGTGGGCCAGGTTCAGGGTGTGGGCGGCGCGCAGGGCCAGCTCGCCGTCGGTGCGGCCGGGGGCGTGGACGCCGGAGCTGTAGCCCAGGAAGGCCGCGCACCAGGGCTCGTTCAGGGTGATCCACCGCTCGACGCGGTCACCGAGTGCCTCGCCGACGATCGCCGCGTACTCGGCGAACCGGTAGGCCGTCTCCCGCGCGGGCCAGCCGCCCGCGTCCTCGAGCTCCTGCGGGAGGTCCCAGTGGTAGAGGGTGACGGCGGGGGCGATGCCCTTGGCGAGCAGCTCGTCGACCAGGCGGCGGTAGAAGTCCAGGCCCTTCTGCACGGCCGGACCGCGGCCGGTGGGCTGCACGCGCGGCCAGGCGACGGAGAAGCGGTAGGAGTTCAGGTTGAGGTCCGACATGAGGGCCACGTCGTCGCGGTACCGGTGGTAGTGGTCCACCGCGACGTCGCCGTGTTCGCCCTCGTGGGTCTTGCCGGGGGTATGGCTGAAGGTGTCCCAGATGGAGGGGGTACGGCCGTCCTCACGGACCGCGCCTTCGATCTGGTAGGAGGACGTGGCCGATCCCCAGAGGAAGTTGGGGGGGAAGGAGACCTGTGCGGAATCGGGCATGGAAGCGCTCCCATGAAGTGGTCACGGCGGGACCGTGGGCGGAAGGGGGGAAGGGGAAGAGCGGGAACGCGGGGCCGGCCACCTGTGGACAGGGGCCGGCCCCGCGGAGTGATCAGCCCTTGACGGCGCCCTGCATGATGCCGCCCACGATCTGCTTGCCGAAGATCACGAAGACGAGCAGCAGCGGCAGCGTGCCGAGCAGTGCGCCGGCCATGATGAGGGCCTGGTCCGGGGTGTAGCCGCGGCCGAGTCCGGCCAGCGCCACCTGCACGGTCGGACTGCCGTGCTGGGTCAGGACGAGGAACGGCCACAGGAAGTCGTTCCAGGTCTCGACGAACTTCAGCATCGCCAGCACCGCCATCGCGGGCCGGGCGATCGGGAACACGATGTGCCACAGGATGCGCCAGGTGCTCGCACCGTCCACCCGGCCCGCCTCGATCAGCTCGTCGGGCAGAGCCTGGATGAGGTACTGGCGCATGAAGAACACGCCGAACGCGTTGACCAGCGAGGGCAGCAGCACCGCCTGGAGCTGGTCGGACCAGTCGAGCTTGGCCACCATCATGTACAGCGGGATCACGCTGAGCTGCGGCGGCACCATCATGGTGCCGATCACGACCAGCAGCAGCGCGTTGCTTCCCTTGAAGCGAAGCTTGGCGAAGGCGAAGCCGGCCATCGTCGACAGGAAGCAGATGGTCAGCGCCGAGGTGCCGGCCACGAAGGTGGTGTTGATGAAGGCTTCGCCGAGGTTGCCGTCGACCCACGCCGCCTCGACCTTGTCGAAGAGGTTGGCGCCGAACCAGAACGGCGGGGGCGACTGGGCCAGCCGGGAGTTGTCCCGGGAGGCGGCGACAGCCGTCCAGAACAGCGGGAAGAGCGATCCCAGCGTGAACAGCGCGAGGAGCACGTAGGTGAGCGGACCGGCATGGAAGTGCCCGCCCGCCCGGGCGGACTTGGGTCCGCGGCGCCGGGGGGCCTTGGTGCCCGGTGTCTTCTCGGGCGCCGGTTGCTGCGGCGGGGTCAGGGTCGTCGTCACGGCCGGGTCTCCTTAACTACTGGTGCGCAGCCGGCGCGAGATGACGGAGTTCACCAGACCGATCACGATCAGGATCGCGAACATCGTCCAGGCGATCGCCGAGGCGCGGCCCAGGTGCTGGTTCACCCAGCCCTGCTCGTACAGGTACAGGCCGAGGGTCTGGAAGTCGTGCTCCCCACCGCCGGAGGCGCCCTTGCTGGCGTCGAAGAGCAGGACCTCGCCGAAGATCTGGGTGGCGCCGATGGTGGAGACCACGACGGTGAACAGGATCGTCGGGCGCAGCGACGGCAGCGTCACGTGGAAGAACTGCCGCCAGCGGGAGGCGCCGTCGAGCGCGGCCGACTCGTAGAGGTCGTGCGGGATCGCCTGCATGGCGGCCAGGTAGATCAGGGCGTTGTAGCCGGTCCACCGCCAGATGACGATGGTGGAGACGGCGAGCTTGGAGGCCCAGCCGACCTGCCAGTCCACCGGGTTGATGCCGAGGAAGTTCAGCGCCCAGTTGATCATGCCGTAGTCACGGCCGAAGAGCAGGACGAAGACCAGCGTCGCCGCGGCCACCGAGGTGGCGTACGGGGCGAGCATGGAGACACGCCAGAACGTGGAGCCGCGCAGCTTGTAGTTGAGGAGGTGGGCGATGCCCATCGCCATGGCGAGCTGCGGGACCGTCGAGACGATGCCGATGAACAGCGTGTTGCGGGCCGCGTTCCAGAAGAACTCGTCGTCGAAGATCCGGACGAAGTTCTTCAGGCCGGCCCACTCCATGTCGGTGGGCGCGGTCAGCTCCACCGTGTGGAACGACGCCCAGCCGGTGTAGAGCAGCGGGAACAGACCGAAGGCGATGAACAGGAGGAAGAACGGGGCGACGAAGGCGTACGGGCTCCAGCGCAGGTCCCGCTGCCAGCGGCGGGACAGCTTGGCCCGCTGTCGGTCGTCCTCCGGGGCGCTGCCGGCCGGACGTGAACCGGCCGGGGCCGCGCCCCCCTTGACGGGGGGCGCGGCAATGGAGTGCCGGGAAGGCATACCGGTCACTTCTCCAGGTTGTTGTCGATGGTCTTGATCGCGTTGGACCAGGCCTGCTCGGCGGTCTTGCCCTTCGTCACCAGGATCACGCCGTTGTCGGTCAGACCCTGCTGGATGATCTGGTCCTTGGCGCCGATCACCTGGACCGGGGCGGACTTGGCCGCGTCACCGAAGATCTGGCCGATCGGGGCCTCGCCGGTCATCTTGTTCTTCGCGGCGAGAACCTGGTCACCCTCGTAGGTGGACGGGGCGCTCGGGAAGGAACCGCGCTTGGCGAAGAGCGTCGCCTGCTGCTCCGGGGCGGTCAGCCACGCGGCCAGCTTGGCGGCCGCCTCGGAGTTCTTGCCGGCCTTCGGGACGGCCAGGAACGAACCGCCCCAGTTGCCGGCCTTGGGCGCCTTGGCGACGTCCCACTTGCCCGCGGCCGAGGCCTCGGACTTGCTCTCGATGTAACCGAGCATCCACGGCGGGCAGGACATCGCCGCGAACTTGCCCTTGGCGATGGTGGTGTCCCACGCGGGCTGGAACTGGACCTGCTTGCCGATCAGCCCCTCCTTGGCGGCGTCGGCGGTGAGGTCGAAGGCGTCCTTGACGGCCGGGTTGGTCTTGTAGATGACCTCGCCCTGCGCGTTGTAGAACTTCTCCGTCTCACTGGACAGGACGGCGTTCAGCAGACCGCCGGGGGAGTCCATGAAGGTGACGCCCTTGGGCGCGCCCTTCTTGAAGTCACGGCCGACGTCGACGAACTTCGCCCAGTCGCCCTCCCACAGCTTCGCGAGCTCCTCGCGGTCGGTGGGCAGGCCCGCCTTCTCGAAGAGGTCCTTGCGGTAGCAGATCGCCATCGGGCCGACGTCGGTGCCGAGGGCGACCGTCTTGCCGTCCTTGGCGGTGCCCTGGGCCCACTTCCACTCCAGGAAGTCGCCCTTCTTGCCGTACTTGGAGAGGTCGACCAGCTTGTCGGCCTGGGTGGCGGTGATCTCGGCGATGTTGCCGACCTCGACACCCTGGATGTCCTGGAGGCCGCTGCCGGTGGTCAGGTGGTTGACGAGAGCCGGGTAGTAGTTCTCGTTGCGCTCGACCACCGTCTCCTTGATCTGGACGTCGGGGTTCTGCTTCATGTACTCGTCGTACAGCCCCGCCTCCTTGAAGCCGAACGTGCCGAACAGCCCGACGGTGATGGTGGTCTTGCCGTCGCTGTTGCCGGACGAGGTGGCGTCCTCGTCCTTGCCGTCGTCGGCGCAGCCGGCCAGCAGTCCGGCGCCGAGCGCCGCGACCGTTGCGAGAACCACTGCCCTGTGGCGGGCGGTTCGAATGGCGCGCATGGTCGTCCCTCCTGATTGCCCTGAACGTGCCTACCCCCGGGCCAAAGGTCACTGGCGACCTCTGATCTTCTTGCTGCGGCGCGGGCGGGGAACGCGTGGGTTGGGTTTGGGTCAGGTACCGTGAGAGCGCGTGGGAGCGCTCCCAGAAGTGATGTGTTGAAGAGTCCCGGGTCCCGGCGGGGGTGTCAAGGGAAGTGACGCCTGGATCTTGCGGGGGTTATCAGGGTGTTACCGAATGGGGAGAACCCGGTCAACGCGCGGCAGCGTGCGGATACTTGTCACCTCCGGGCGGCGCTCCGCGCGTAGACCCCTGCCCCGCAAGGGGTCGAGGACGCGCCAAGGTCGGCGGCCCACGCAGCACATTGCGGTGGCCGGACCCGGGAATGCCCGGAACGGCTGTTAGATTCCAGGACCGGTACGAACAGGAGGCGGCGGATGGCGAGCCACGGACGAGGCCGAAGCGGCGGGCGACCCACCCTTGAGGAGGTCGCGGCCCGGGCGGGTGTCGGCCGGGGCACGGTCTCGCGCGTGATCAACGGCTCGCCCAGCGTCAGCGAGGCCACCCGCGCCGCCGTGGAGGCGGCCGTCGCCGAGCTCGGCTACGTGCCCAACACGGCGGCCCGCGCGCTGGCCGCCAACCGGACCGACGCCATCGCCCTGGTCGTCCCGGAGTCGGAGACCCGCTTCTTCGCCGAGCCGTACTTCTCCGACATGCTGCGGGGCGTCGGCACCGCCCTCACGGACACCGAGATGCAGCTCCTGCTGATATTCGCGGGCAACGACCGCGAACGGCAGCGTCTGGCCCAGTACCTGGCCGCGCACCGCGTGGACGGCGTGCTGCTGGTGTCGGTGCACGCCGACGACCCGCTGCCCGACATGATCTCCGAGCTGGGCATTCCCGCCGTGATCAGCGGTCCCCGCAGCGCCGACGAGCCGCTGGCCTCGGTCGACTCCGACAACCACGGCGGCGGCCGCTCGGCCACCGCCCACCTGATCGAGCGGGGCCGCCGCCGGATCGCCCACATCACCGGCCGCCTCGACGTGTACGGCGCCCAGCGCCGCACCGACGGCTACCGCACCGCCCTCGCGGAGGCCGGCCTCGCGGAGGACGAGGGACTGGTCGAACCCGGCGACTTCAGCGAGGAGGGCGGCCGTCGCGCGATGGCGGCCCTGCTGGAACGCCGGCCCGACCTGGACGCCGTCTTCGCCGCCTCCGACGTCACCGCGGCCGGCGCCCGGCAGGTGCTGCGGGAGGCCGGGCGGAGCATCCCCGACGACGTCGCCCTGGTCGGCTACGACGACTCCGCCATCGCCCGCCACATGGACCCGCCGCTGACCAGCGTCCGGCAGCCCATAACGGAGATGGGCCGGGTCATGACCGACCTGCTGCTGGAGGAGACGGCCACCCGCGAACCGCGGCAGCGGGTCCCGGCCGGAATTCGCCGGGTCCAGACCGTTCTGCCCACCCAGCTGGTGCTGCGCCAGTCGTCCTGAGGCGTTCGGGGCTTCATGCCCCGGACGCCCCCGGGCGCGGGGATGTCTCCATGTCTTGAAACGAGGAAGGCCCTCGGTCCGGTGTTTCCACCGACCCGAGGGCCTTCTTTCAGGGTGAGTGACGGGACTTGAACCCGCGACATCCTGGACCACAACCAGGTGCTCTGCCAGCTGAGCTACACCCACCATGACCGGCGGTTCGGTACCTTGCGGTTTCTTTCCGACCGGCCGAGAAAAAGTGTACAGGGTCGGAAGGGGTGCTCGCGCCGCCCTTTTCCGGCGCCCCTCGCCGAGGGGCGCCGGGCGGGTCAGCCGCCGGAGACGACGTGCTTGGCGGCGATGGTGCGGGCGGTGGCGGAGTCCGGGCCGGGCTGGGGGACGAAGACCGCCTCGCGGTAGTAGCGCAGCTCCGCGATGGACTCCCGGATGTCCGCGAGGGCGCGGTGGTTGCCGGCCTTCTCGGGCGCGTTGAAGTACGCCTGCGGGTACCAGCGGCGCGCCAGCTCCTTCACCGAGGAGACGTCGACGATCCGGTAGTGCATGAAGGACTCCAGCGTCGGCATGTCCCGCAGCAGGAAGCCGCGGTCGGTGCCGACGGAGTTCCCGCACAGCGGGGCCTTGCCGGGGTCCTTCACGTGCTCACGGATGTAGGAGAGGACCCGCTCCTCGGCGTCGGCCAGGGTGGTGCCGCCGGCCAGCTCGGTCAGCAGACCGGACGCGGTGTGCATCTGGCGCACCACCTCCGGCATCGTCTCCAGCGCCGAGTCCGGCGGGCGGATGACGATGTCCACCCCCTCGCCGAGCACGTTCAGCTCGGAGTCGGTGACGAGGGCGGCCACCTCGATGAGAGCGTCGTCGGACAGCGAGAGGCCGGTCATCTCGCAGTCGATCCACACCATGCGATCGTTCATACGTCCACCCTACGGGGCGGCGCGGTGACCGTATGCGCTGCCGTACGAGCCGGTGCGCGAAGGGGGCGCGGCCCGCTCCGCCGGGACCGCGCGTACCCGCGCGCGGGGGGGGGCGTGCCTCCGGGGTCCGACCGTGCGTCAAGACCGCGCCTGCCGCTCGCGCGGCGGGCCGTGCCCGCCGGAGGTCCGGCGCCCTGCCTTTGCCCGACCACGGGGTGCGCCCCGCCCGGGCCGAGGCGGGGGCCGCCGGGAAAGGGGAAAGGGGCGCGCCGTGGCGCGCCCCTTTCGTCCTGCGGCTCAGCCGGTCAGCGGCGACCGGGCAGGGTGGGCCGGGGGAGGACCTCACCGTTCTCGGCGGGACGCCGGGACTGCGAGGGCACGCCCGGAGCCCCGGACAGCGGCGGCGGGTCCGCCGACAGCTGCTGGGTGCCCGGACCCTGCTGCGGCATACCGGCGGACGGCCCGTGCTCCACGGCGACGCTCGGCTCGCTCTGCGGACGCCGGGCCCGGTACGCGGCCCGGTAGGCCGCCGGGGAGGCCCCCAGCTGGCGCCGGAAGTGCCCGCGCAGGGCCACCGGCGAGCGGAAGCCGCACCGGCCGGCGACCTCGTCGACCGAGTAGTCGGAGGTCTCCAGCAGCCGCTGCGCCTGGAGCACCCGCTGGGTGATCAGCCACTGCAGCGGGGCGCTGCCGGTCAGTGAGCGGAACCGCCGGTCGAACGTGCGCCGCGACATGTAGGCGCGTGCCGCCAGCTGCTCGACGTCGAACTGCTCGTGCAGGTGCTCCAGCGCCCAGGCGACGACCTCGGCCAGCGGGTCGGCGCCGATCTCCTCGGGTAAAGACCTGTCGAGGTAGCGCTCCTGCGCCGCCCCGCCTCCCGCTCCGCCCGCGTGCCCGGTGCCGCCGCCCCTGCGGGGCGGCACGACCAGGCGGCGGGCCAGCGCGTTGGCCGCCTCGTTCCCGTGGTCCGAGCGGACGATGTGCAGGCACAGGTCGATCCCGGCGCCGGTCCCGGCCGAGGTCAGCACGTCGCCGTCGTCGACGAAGAGCTCCCGCGGGTCGACGTGGACCGACGGGTAGCGCTTGGCGAGCGTGGGCGCGTACATCCAGTGCGTGGTCGCCGGACGCCCGTCCAGCAGACCGGCCGCGGCCAGCACGAACGCCCCGGTGCACAGGCCGACGATGCGGGCCCCCTCCTCGTGCGCCCGGCGCAGCACGTCGAGTGCCTGCTCGGGGGGCGGGGAGGTGATCGAACGCCACGCGGGCACCACCACGGTGCCGGCCCGGCCGATCGCGTCGAGGCCGTGCGGCGCGGAGAGCTCCAGGCCCCCCGTGGTACGCAGCGGTCCCTCTTCGCCGGCGCACACCAGCAGCCGGTATCGCGGTACGCCGGCGTCCTGCCGGTCGATCCCGAACACCGAGAGCGGAATGGAGCTCTCGAAGATCGGTCCGCCACTGAACAGCAGTACCGCGACGATCTCCTTGCGGCGCCGGCCGGACAGCTTTCTGACGGCTGTGTCCGACACGGCGGTGGAGTCGTGGCTCATCCTGCTAAGCCCCCCTCGGTGGTCGCGGCGCCTCTCACTGGACGGGTCTCTCGTTCCAGCACGTTTCCCCTCGGTCCCGAACGAATCCCCAGCCGGACGACAGTCAAGATCGAATCTACTGTGTCCGGCGTTGCCGGGAAGCCCAGTTGGACAAGCGCCGGAATGTCGACATGGCAACTTGGCGTAAAGCATTCGATCACGAAGGGTCGCGGCGCGGGAGGGGGCGGAGAAGCGCGCCGTGCGCCGGTGGCCAATCCGCGTAGGGTACCTGAGTCGGTCCGCACCCTTTTTGCCCTGGTGGAACGGTGGTTGGGGGGACGTTTCGGCACGGGTGTGCGGTGGCCGGGAAGTTGGCTGAAAGTGTTCGGCGGCCGGAACGGAAACCGGTCAGTCGCAAGGGGGTGCGCGGCAGGCGGTCCGACGTGCCTCCGTGCGCCCCGCGTGCCCCGTGGCGCACGTGACCTGTGGTGCGCGTGTGGCACCGCGCCCCCTGTGCGGTGGCGTGTCGTGGTGCGTCGCCGTGAGGTCTGCGGGCGTGCCGGGCCGGTTGCCGGCGCGTCGTGGCGTGGAACCGCCGCCTGTCGCGGGGTGGCGGCGACCGAGGTGAGGGCCCTGCTTCCCCGGCCTGGCCTGGGGGTCTGTCGACGCTGCGGGCGCCCCGGCGGGCGTCGGCCGTACGGGTGATGGCGTCGGACGGACGGAGGGGGGCGTCGTGACGGACGGAGCGGGGCGTCGTGGCGGACGGCGGCCGGGCAGCAGGTGTCCGGAGCCTCTCGGCGGGCGCGGAGCGGGGCCACGTGGCCGGGCCGGACGGCGGCCGAACCGCCTGTACGGCGCAGCCAACATTGCGCGGGAGGCGTCGGCTCATGCATGCTCCGGAGAATCCCGGCGGGCCCTCGCGGAGCGGGCAGCCGGGTGAAGCCTTGCCACCGGCAACTGCCGGTACCCGTCCGGACCTGCGGATCTCCCCCCGGAGGCGGCAGAAAAAGGGCCCGGGAACGCTTGCCGCCGTACCCTGAAGGGTATGGGGACGGGAAGATGGATCCCGGACACAGCTCCGCCGCTCACGTCGCCCCAACGAGGATCACTACGCCGAGACAGTCATGGCCGGTCACGAATACACCGATCCAGCGGACCGCAAGCGGCCGGTCGCCGAACCGACGGCGGCCGATCCCCTCGCGGCGGAAGAGCTGCGTCCTCATCCCTGCGACCCCGCCTTCAAGCACGGGGTGGTCGTCGGCTTCGACGGTTCGACGTCCAGTGAGCGCGCCCTCGCCTACGCCGTGGGCATGGCGACCCGGTCCCGTTCGGGGCTGATCATCGTGCACGTCGCCAACCGCCTGCCGACCACGGTCTGGGCCGGCTGCGAGCCCCCCGTCTTCGTGGACGTGCCGGACCACCGCACCGAGGTGCTCGGCCTGGAGCTCGCCTGCTCGGACTTCCTCGCCGAGGTGCCGTGGATCCTGGTCGAGCGCGGCGGGGACATCTGCCACGAACTCGAGGAGGTCGGCCGGGAGTACGAGGCCGACGCCATCGTCGTGGGCTCGACGCACGGACTGCTCAGCCGCGTCTTCGGCTCGGTCGCCGGCCGGCTGGCCAAGCGGGCGCAGCGGCCCGTGGTCGTCATCCCCTGAGCGACTCCCGCGCACGCCTTGGGCGTTCGCGCGCCCTGCCCGAGGCGCCCCGCCCGGCACACCGGCCGCATCGGCCGCCGTCCACCGCCGCATCCGCCGAACACCGGCGACTCCACGCGGAGTTGTGTACGCCCGCGCCCAAGCTACCGGCGCGTACGGCGTGTTCGGCGTCGTGGCGGGGGAATGACACCGACACGGAAACCGGCTGCCGGCCGCCGTGGGGTGACGGCCACCGCAAACGGCAGCCAGGGCCGGAGGATTCGGGCGGCTCCGGCCCAAGGGAAAGGAACGGTCCCTGTGCATGGTGGCGCACAGGGACCGTTTCGCCGTTCAGGGGCGAGGGCGAGGGCGAACCCGAGGGTGAGGGTGCCGACCGCCCCACCGTGGCCGGCTACTCGACGGTGACCGACTTCGCCAGGTTGCGCGGCTTGTCGATGTCCCGGCCCAGCGCCAGCGCCGTGTGGTAGGCGAGCAGCTGCAGCGGGATGCCCATCAGGATCGGGTCCAGCTCGTCCTCGTTCTTCGGGACGACGACGGTCCGGTCGGCCTTCTCCTGGTCCCGGTGCGCGACCGCGAGGATCCTGCCGCTGCGGGCCTTGATCTCCTCGAGGGCGGCGCGGTTCTTCTCCAGCAGGTCGTCGTCCGGCACGATCGCGATGGTCGGCATGGCCGGCTCGATCAGGGCCAGCGGACCGTGCTTGAGCTCGGAGGCCGGGTAGGCCTCGGCGTGGATGTAGGTGATCTCCTTGAGCTTCAGCGAGGCCTCGCGGGCGACCGGGTAACCCCGGACGCGGCCGATGAAGAGCGTCGAGCGGGCGTCGGCGAACTCCTGCGCCAGCTCCTTGACCTCGTCCTCGAGCTTGAGGATCTCGTTGATCTGCTCCGGCAGACGGCGCAGACCGGCGATGATCCGCTTGCCGTCGGCGACGGACAGGTCGCGGGTGCGGCCCAGGTGCAGGGCCAGCAGCGCGAAGGCCACCGTGGTGTTGGTGAAGCACTTGGTGGAGACCACGCAGACCTCGGGGCCGGCGTGGACGTAGATGCCGCCGTCCGACTCACGGGCGATGGCGGAGCCGACCACGTTGACCACGCCGAGGACGCGGGCGCCCTTTCGCTTGAGCTCCTGCACCGCGGCGAGCACGTCGTAGGTCTCGCCGGACTGGGAGACGGCGATGTACAGCGTGTCGGGGTCCACGACCGCGTTGCGGTAGCGGAACTCGGAGGCCGGCTCGGCGTCCGCGGGGATGCGGGCCATCTCCTCGATCATCTGCGCGCCGATCATGCCGGCGTGGTACGAGGTGCCGCAGCCCAGGATCTTCACGCGGCGGATCTGGCGCGCCTCACGGGCGTCCAGGTTCAGCCCGCCCAGGTGCACGGTGGAGAACCGGTCGTCGATGCGGCCGCGCAGCACGCGGTCCACGGCGTCGGCCTGCTCGTGGATCTCCTTGTGCATGTACGTGTCGTGGCCGCCCATGTCGTAGGAGGCGGCCTCCCACTCGACGGTGGTCGGCTCGGCGGAGGTGCGGGTGCCCTCGGTGGTGTAGGTGCGGAAGTCGTCCGCGGTGAGGGTGGCCATCTCGCCGTCGTCCAGGGTGACGATCTGACGGGTGTGCGTGACCAGGGCCGCGATGTCCGAGGCGACGAACATCTCCTTCTCGCCTATGCCGAGCACGACGGGCGAGCCGTTGCGGGCGACGACGATCCGGTCCGGGAAGTCGGCGTGCAGCACGGCGACGCCGTAGGTGCCCTCGATCAGGCGGACCGCCTGACGGACCTTCTCCTCCAGGGTCGTGGCCTGGGAGCGGGCGATCAGGTGGGTGAGGACCTCGGTGTCGGTCTCCGAGAGGAACTCGACGCCGTCCGCCTCGAGCTTGCGGCGCAGGTCGGAGGCGTTGTCGATGATGCCGTTGTGGACGACGGCGACCTTCTCGTCGGCGGAGAGGTGCGGGTGCGCGTTCACGTCGGACGGCGCGCCGTGGGTCGCCCAACGGGTGTGCGCGATACCGGCCGTGCCCTTGAAACGGGCCGGCACCTTCGCCTCCAGCTCACGGACACGACCCTTGGCCTTGACCATCTTCAGCCCGCCCTTGGGGGCCGTGACGGCGATGCCGGCAGAGTCGTAGCCGCGGTACTCGAGGCGCGCGAGGCCTTCGAGGAGCAGCGGGGCGATGTCACGCTTGCCGATGTACCCGACAATTCCGCACATGTGGTGTGGTTCCCTCAGCCATAGACGATGCGGCGGAGCTGACGGAGCGAGAGCTCCGGTGGCGCCACCGCGCGGTACTTGAGGTCCGCCGAGATCCTGGTGAAGATCTCCGCGTTCACCAGACCCTGGGCCTGGAGCTCGCGGTGGCGGCGACGGACGTAGTCCTCGGTCGTCTCGTCGAAGTAGGCGAGAACGTCCTGGATCACCCGCACGGCCTCGCCCCGCGTGAGCGAGGACGACCGCGTCAAATGATCGACGAGTTCGTCGTGCATGCTCGATCCTCCGATACGTCGCCGGGTGTCCGCAACAATTCTGCCCGATATCGGGCAGGATCCCGGCGTTCGGGTGCGCGACACCACAGGACGGCGCGCGAGGGGATTGTCGCGCCTCCCGGGTGGGGAGTAGTGGTCCAGACCTTCTTGCGGCGCAATGAGTGAACGGAAGGGGACGACCGTGGCGGGACAACGGCACACGGCCTTACGGCTGGCGGCCTCACTGCTGCTCCTGACGTCGGCCGCGGGGGGAGCGGCGGGAGCCGGGCCCTCGGAACGGCCGGCCGGTCCCGGTGAGGCCGACGTGCCGGCCGGGGGGTTCGGCGCGCTGATCCCGGCGCCGGTCTCGGCCGAGCCGGGCGGTGCCCCGTACCGGATCACCCCCGGCACGGCGATCCAAGTCGAGGACAGTCCCGAGGTGCGCGCGATCGGCGTCTACCTCGCGGAACTGCTGCGGACCTCCACCGGCTACCGCCTCCCGGTCACCAGCGGGGGCGGGGGCGACGAGGGGGCGGCCGGCCGCGAGGCCGCGGCGGCCGGTGTCGGGGACGACGCCGGGGACGACGCCGGGGACGACGCCGGGGATGAGTCGCGCGCTGCCGGGGACGGCGCCGGGGGCGAGACGGGCGGTGCCGGGGACGGCGCCGGCGGCATTCGGCTGCGGCTCGCGGACGGTCCCTGGGGTGAGGAGGGCTACCGGCTCACCAGCGGCCCCTCGGGGGTGACGGTGACGGCCGGGCGGCCCGCCGGGCTGTTCCGCGGCGTGCAGACGCTCCGTCAGCTCCTGCCGCCCGAGGTGGAGGCCGGCCGGGTGCGGCCCGGTCCCTGGCAGGTGCCCGGCGGCGTGGTCGAGGACCGCCCGCGCTACGCCTACCGCGGCGTGCACCTGGATGTGGCCCGGCACTTCTTCACCGTCGAGCAGGTCAAGCGGTTCATCGACCGGATCGCGCTGTACAAGGTCAACACGCTGCACCTGCACCTCACCGACGACCAGGGCTGGAGGCTGGCGATCGACTCCTGGCCCCAGCTCACCGCCGTCGGCGGGGCCACCGAGGTCGGCGGCACGCCCGGCGGCTACTACACGAAGGACCAGTACCGGGAGATCGTCGCCTACGCGGCCTCCTGCTACCTGGAGGTCGTCCCGGAGATCGACCTGCCGGGCCACACCAACGCCGCGCTCACCTCCTACGCGGAGCTCAACTGCGACGGCGTCGCGCCGCCCGCGTACACCGGGATCAAGGTGGGCTTCTCCTCGCTGTGCGTCGGCAAGGAGGTGACCTACGACTTCGTGGAGGACGTGATCCGCGAGGTGGCCGAGCTCACCCCGGGCCGGTACCTCCACATCGGCGGGGACGAGGCGCACTCCACCCCGCACGAGGACTACGTCGCCTTCATGGCGAGGGTGCAGCCCCTGGTCGCCGAGCACGGCAAGACGGTGATCGGCTGGCACCAGCTCACCGCGGCGGAGCCCGCGCCGGGCGCGCTGGCGCAGTACTGGGGCTACGACGCCACCGAGGAGGAGGAGCGGGCCCGGGTGGCGGAGGCGGCCCGGGCCGGCACCGGGATCATCCTGTCGCCGGCCGACCGGGCGTACCTCGACATGAAGTACACCGACGGGACGCCGCTCGGACTCGACTGGGCCGGGCTGGTGGAGGTCCGCAGGTCCTACGACTGGGACCCGGCCACCTACCTCGCGTCCTCCGGCGTACCGGAGGAGGCGGTGCGGGGCGTCGAGGCGCCGCTGTGGACGGAGACCTTGAGCACGCCGCAGGAGCTGGAGTTCATGGCCTTCCCCCGGCTGCCGGGGATCGCCGAACTGGGCTGGTCGCCGGCGGACGCCCACGACTGGGACGCCTACCGGGTGCGGCTGGCCGCGCAGGCGCCGCGGTGGGACGCGATGGGCCTGGACTACCACCGGTCCCCGGAGGTGCCGTGGCCGTCCGGAGACACCGGGGGGTCCGAGGAGGCCAAGGGGTCCGAGGGGGTCCCGGCTGCGGGGTGAGCCGTCGGGCGGCGGACGCGCGGGAGCCCCCGGAGGACCGTCTCCGGGGGCTCCCACGGCTGCCCGAGGGGGAGGCAGCGGTCAGGCCACCTTCTTGGCGTTCTCGATGGCCTCGGCAAGGTTGTTCAGCAGCGGAGTGCACTTGGCGTAGGACAGGATCGGCTCCGGCGAACGGGCGATGACCTGGCCGGCCTTGACGGCGGGCAGCTTCTTCCAGGTCGCCTCGGTGATGTCGGCCGGCTGGATGGCCTGGGCCCGGTCGTCCATGATGATCACGTCGGCCTTGTACTTGTCGACGTTCTCCCAGCTCAGGCTCTCGAACCAGCCGCCGCTCTCCTTGATCGCCTTCGCGTCCGGCTCGACGATGTTCACCCCGAGGGCCTTGTAGTACTCGAGGTCGATCGAGAGGTTGTGGGTGGAGACGTAGAAGAGGTCGGGGGAGGCGGAACCGGCCAGGACGCGGATCTCCGGGCGGGCCTTCGCGGCGGCCTTGAGGCGCGCGGCGGCCTCCTCGAACTTCTTCTTCGCCTCGACGACCTCGGCGGCCTTCATGTCCGCGCCCAGCGCCTCGGCCAGCGCGGCCATGCGCTCCAGGGACCTGGTCATCTGCACGTCGAAGACGGAGACGCCCACGCTCGGGGCGAACTTGGCGATCTGCTTCTCGGACTCCTCCGGCACGTACCAGAGGGTGCCCGCGCCGTCGAACATGGTGGAGACCAGGAGGTCGGGCTTGAGGGCGGCGTACTTCTCGACGCTGAACTCGCCCCAGACGTTGCCGATGACCTTCACCTTGGACACGTCCATGTCGCCGGCCTGGACGTCCGGCCTGCCGTCCTTGGTGGTGGTCGGACCGAAGACGCCCTTGACCTGGACGCCGTAGTCGTACAGCGCGGCGCCCACGCCCGTGAAGGCCACGATGTTCTGCGGCGCCTTGTCCAGCTTCACCGTGGTGCCGCGGTCGTCCGTGAAGGACCACGGGCCGGAGGCGGCCTCGCCCTTGTCCGCACTGCCCTTCGCCGGCTCGTCGTCACCGCACGCGGCGAGGACGGCGCCGAGGCCGAGGGCGCCGCCGGCTGCCAGGATGCCGCGGCGGGTGGGGTGGGAGGGACGGACGTGGCGCATGGGTCACTGCTTTCGAACAGGGCGGACGGCCGCCGGACGATTCGAGGCAAGGTTAGCCTTACCTTCATTGGCTTTGTCCAGGGGGTGGCGGTCCGCGGTTTTTCGGCACGTCCGCCGGTGGCGAGGCCCGGCGGCCGTCCCGGCAGCCCGCTCGCCCCGACACTGCCGGGTCCGGGCACTGCGCGCCGCCCCGCGGGGATGCGATCATGCGCGGCACGGGGGTCGTCGGCCCGGGCGGGCTGCGGACCCGGGCCTGACGGGCTGTAGGTCTGCGCGCCGTCGGGCCTGTGGACGTGCGGGTCCGGTGACCTGACGGCCCGACGGATCGGACGCGAGAGCTCAGGGGGTGGGCGCGTGGTCACGTTGCCGAGGCAGGGCGAACGGTCGGGGACGGAACCGCACATGCTGGTCTGCGGCGACGACGGGCTGGCCCCGCGGCTGGCCGCCGAGCTGCGGGACGTCTACCGGCAGCGGGTGGTCCTGGTGGTGCCGGGGGAGCGGACCGAGGACGCCGGGACGCTCGCCTCCACCGTCTCCCGCGCCGCCGCGCTCCTGGGCCGCTGGGGCCAGGGGCAGGCCCAGCCGGGGCCCGACGACTCCCAGCCGGGGCTCAGCACCCCGGTGCTGGAGCTGCACGCCCCCCGGCCGGGCGCGGACGTGCTCACCGAGGCGGGCGTGGAGCGCGCCTCCGCGATCGCGCTGCTCTACGAGGACGACGAGACCAACCTGCGCGCGGCCCTCGCCGCCCGCCGGCTCAACCCCTCGGTCCGGCTGGTGGTGCGGATGTACAACCGCAAGCTCGGCGAGTACATGGAGGAACTCCTCGACCAGGCGGCCCTGATGGCGCGCCCCGGGCTGGACCGGGCCACCCTGGAGGCCTCCACCACCGTCCTCTCCGACGCCGACACCGCCGCTCCCGCCCTCGCCGCCACCGCCGTGGCCGACACCCGCCGCGTCGTGCAGGCCGACGGTCTGCTGCTGCGCGCCGCCGAACGCACCCCGCCGCGGACGGGGGAGGCCGCCGACCCGGGCCTGTGCACGCTGGCCCTGCTCTCCTCCACCACCGCCGACCCCGCGGGCGCCGAGGGGTCCGACGCCAGCGGCCCGCAGGGTCCGCGCCTGCTGCCCGACGACGCCGAGGTACGAGCGGCCACCGGGCGGGGCACGGTGGTGCTGGACGCGGTGCGCCGCACCGGTCCCGTCCTGCCGCCGCGCCGGCTGGCCCGGCGGGGGGCGCCGCTGTCCCGGCTGTTCTCCCGGCGGCTGCGCTGGGCCACGGCGGGCGTGGTCGCCTCCGTGCTGGCGCTGGCCGTCGCCACCATGGTGCTCACCGACATGGGGTTGCTGTCGGCGACCTACGTCTCGTTGCTCGACCTCCTCGGCATCGGCGACCCGGCGACGGGCCAGTCGGCGTCCCGTCAGATCCTGCAGCTGCTCTCCGGCCTGGTCGGCCTCGCCCTGCTGCCGCTGCTGGTGGCGGCCGGACTGGAGGCGCTGGGTACCTTCCGCGGCGCGGGCGCGCTGCGGCGGCCACCGCGCGGGCTCTCCGGGCACATCGTGCTGCTGGGTCTCGGCCGGGTCGGCACCC
This sequence comes from Streptomyces sp. NPDC002734, assembly GCF_040295685.1. Classification (NCBI taxonomy): domain Bacteria; kingdom Bacillati; phylum Actinomycetota; class Actinomycetes; order Kitasatosporales; family Streptomycetaceae; genus Streptomyces; species Streptomyces sp. NPDC002734. The sequence continues at coordinate 21,813 of NZ_JBEOVU010000048.1, read as the reverse complement.
GGGTGCTGGCCCGGCTGCGGGAGCTGGACATGCCGGTGGTGTGCGTCGAGCAGTCCGCCGAGGCACGGGGCGTGCCGCTGGCCCGGGACCTGGGGGTGCCGGTCGTGCTGGGCGACGTCGGCGAGGCGGGGGTGCTGGGCGCGGCCAAGATCCACCGGGCCGCGGCGCTGCTGGCGCTGACCAGCTCCGACACCACCAACCTGGAGGCGACGCTGGCGGCCCGCTCGATCGCGCCCGAGCTGCGGGTGGCGCTGCGGCTGTACGACGACGAGTTCGCCACCGTCGTCTACCGCACGCTGCGGGCCGCGCATCCGCGGGCCGTCACCCGCAGCCGGAGCGTCAGCCACCTCTCCGCGCCCGCGTTCGCGGCGGCGATGATGGGACGTCAGGTGCTGGGGGCGATCTCCATCGAACGCAAGGTGCTGCTGTTCGCGGCGCTGGTGGTCGGCGGGCACCCGCAGTTCGAGGGGCGCACGGTGGCCGAGGCGTTCCGCGCGGGGGCGTGGCGGGTGATCGCCCTGGACACCCGGCGGCCCGAGGCCCGCCGCCCCGACCTGGCCCGCGAGGCCCGCCCGGACGGCCCCCAGCTGTTGTGGGACCTCCACCCGGGGTACGTCCTCCAGCGGGACGACCGCATCGTGCTGGCCGTCACCCGGCGCGGCTACGCGGAGATCCTGAGCACCACCCGGGGCGCCACGGGCTGAGCGAACCGCCGGTCGGTGCGCGGGGGCGCCCTGCCGGGGCCGCAGGGTCGCTGCGGGCCCCGGCAGGGGGACGTACGGTCAGGCGTCGGGGTCAGCCCGGGAGGCCCATCTCGCGGGCGATCAGCATCCGCTGGACCTCGCTGGTGCCCTCACCGATCTCCAGGATCTTGGAGTCACGCCACATGCGGGCCACCGGGTACTCGTTCATGAAGCCGTACCCGCCGTGGATCTGCGTGGCCTCCCGCGCGTTGTCCACCGCCACCGTCGAGGAGTACAGCTTGGCGATCGCCGCCTCCTTCTTGAACGGCTGCCCCGCGACCATCCGCGCCGCCGCGTCGTGCCAGGCGAGGCGGGCGGTGTGCGCCTTCATCTCCATGTCGGCGATCTTGAACTGGATGGCCTGGTTGGCGCCGATCGGGCGGCCGAACGCGTGGCGCTCCCCGGCGTACTTCACCGACTCGTCCACGCAGCCCTGCGCCAGACCGGTGGCCAGCGCGGCGATCGCGATCCGGCCCTCGTCGAGGATCCGCAGGAACTGGGCGTAGCCGCGGCCCTCCTGGCCCACCAGGTTGGCGGCCGGGACCCGGACGTCGGAGAAGGAGAGCTCCCGGGTGTCCGAGGCGTTCCAGCCGACCTTGGAGTAGGGGGCGGCCACCGTGAACCCGGGGGTGCCGGAGGGCACGATGATCGCGGAGATCTCCGGCCGGCCGTCCGCCTTGCGGCCGGTGACGGCGGTGACCGTGACCAGCCCCGTGATGTCGGTGCCGGAGTTGGTGATGAAGCACTTGGAGCCGTTGATCACCCACTCGTTCGTCGCCGCGTCGAGCCGCGCGGTGGTGCGGGTGGCGCCCGCGTCGGAGCCGCCCTCGGGCTCGGTCAGGCCGAACGCGCCGAGCACCTCCCCGGAGCACAGCCGCGGCAGCCACTCCCGCTTCTGCTCCTCGGTGCCGAACAGGTGGATCGGCATGGCGCCGAGGGAGACACCGGCCTCCAGGGTGATGGCGACCGAGGAGTCGACCCGGGCCAGCTCCTCCAGGGCGACGCCGAGGGCGAAGTAGTCGCCGCCCATGCCGCCGTACTCCTCGGGGAAGGGCAGGCCGAACAGGCCCATGCGGCCCATCTCGCGGACGATCTCGTAGGGGAACTCGTGCCGCTCGTAGAAGTCGCCGATCTTCGGGGCGACCACGTCGTGGGCGAACTCCTCGACGGTGCGGCGCAGCTCCTCCAGCTCCGGGCTGAGGCGGCGGTCCATGGGGGTGGCGGTGGTGGCGGTCATCGCGTCACTGCTCCTGGTGGGAGAGGGCTCGGACGGTGCGGGACGGGCTGGGCCGGCCCAGTTGTTCGGCCATCCACACGCTCGTGGCGGTGAGACGGCCGAGGTCGACCCCGGTCTCGACGCCGAGGCCCTGGAGCATCCACACCAGGTCCTCGGTCGCGAGGTTGCCGGTGGCGGACTTCGCGTAGGGGCAGCCGCCGAGGCCTCCGGCGGAGGCGTCGACGGTGGTGACACCGTGCTGGAGCGCGGCCAGCGTGTTGGCCAGCGCCTGGCCGTAGGTGTCGTGGAAGTGGACGCCGGTCGCCTCGACGGGGACCCGGGCGTCCTTCAGCGCCGTGAGCACCGCGGAGACATGGCCCGCGGTGGCGACGCCGATGGTGTCGCCCAGGCTCAGCTCGTCGGCGCCCATGTCCATCAGCGCCCGGCAGACCCTCACGGCCTGCGCGACGGGGACGGGGCCCTCCCAGGGGTCGCCGAAGACCATCGAGACGTAGGCGCGGATCCGCAGCCCCTCGGCCCTGGCACGCGCGGCGACCGGCTCGAACATGGCGAGCGACTCGTCGACCGTGCGGTTCAGGTTGGCCTTGGCGAAGGACTCGGTGGCGCTGGCGAACAGCGCGACCGTGCGCGCGCCGAGCGCCAGGGCCCGGTCCAGGCCGCGCTCGTTGGGTACCAGCACCGGCAGCTCCACCGGCAGGTCGCGGACCATCGGGAACAGCTGCTCCGCGTCCGCCAGCTGCGGCACCCACTTCGGGTGCACGAAGCTGGTGGCCTCGACGGTGGACAGCCCGGCCCCGGCGAGGCGGCGGACGAACTCCGCCTTCACCTCGGTGGGAACCGTCGCCTTCTCGTTCTGCAGGCCGTCCCGGGCGCCCACCTCGTAGATCCGCACCCGGGCGGGCAGGCCCTCGGCGGGCACCCGCATGGGCAGGGCGCCCGGGCCGGTCGTCGCGTCGGCGGTCATGCCGCGCCCTCCGTCTCCTCGTCGGGGGTGATCACGGCGAGCACCTGGTCCATGGCGACCGCCGTGCCGGGGGTGACGTCGAGCTCGGCGACCGTGCCGGAGTGCGGGGCGGAGATGACGTGCTCCATCTTCATCGCCTCGACCACCAGCAGGCTCTGCCCGGCCTCCACCCGGTCGCCGACGGCGGCCTTGACCACCGTCACCGTGCCGGGCATGGGGGCGGTCAGCGAGTCGGCGCCCGCGCGGGCCGCGCCGGTCAGCGAGGCCGCCACCGGGTCGTGGTCACGGACCTGCCAGGCGTCGCCCTCCCGGCCGAGCCAGTCCCCGGCCCGGTGGAAGGTGTGGCGGACGCCGTCCAGGGTGACCGAGACGCTGCCCTCGCCGACCTCGTGGTGGGCGGCGTCGGCCCGCACGGTGTGGGTGACCGGGTCGAGCCCGGGGACCTGGAGCGGGAAGCCGAGCGGCCGGTGCGCCTCGGGGCCGCCGATGCGCCAGCCGCTGGGCACCGCGAACGGGTCCGTCCAGCCGCCTTCGGCGGGCGCGGGCGCCAGCTGGTCGAGCCGGACGGCGGCCGCCGCCTCGTAGACCTCGGCCGGGACCCCGTCGGGGACCAGCGCGTCCGCCTCGCGCTCCACGAGCCCGGTGTCCATCTCGCCGGACACCACGTCCGGGTGGGCCAGCAGACGGCGCAGGAACCCGGCGTTGGTGGGCACGCCCAGCACGACCGTGTCCGCGAGGGCGGCGCGCAGGCGGCGCAGGGCGGTGGCCCGGTCCGGGCCGTACGCGATCACCTTGGCCAGCATCGGGTCGTAGAGGCTGCCCACCTCGGACCCCTCGGCCAGCCCGGAGTCGGTGCGCACCCCGGGGCCGGACGGTTCGCGCAGCAGGAGGACCCGGCCGCCGGAGGGCAGGAAGCCGCGGGAAGGGTCCTCCGCGCAGATCCGCGCCTCCACCGCGTGGCCGGTGAGGGTGACGTCCTCCTGGGTGAACGGCAGCAGCTCGCCGGCCGCCACCCGCAGCTGCCACTCCACCAGGTCCAGGCCGGTGACGAGCTCCGTCACCGGGTGCTCGACCTGGAGACGGGTGTTCATCTCCATGAAGTAGTAGGAGGAGGGGTCGTTGCCCGGGACGATGAACTCCACCGTCCCCGCGCCGACGTAGCCGCAGGAGCGGGCCGCCTGCGCGGCGGCCTCGCCCATCGACGCCCGGGTCTCCTCGTCGAGCAGGACGCTGGGCGCCTCCTCGACGATCTTCTGGTGCCGTCGCTGGAGCGAGCACTCGCGCTCGCCCAGGTGCAGGACGTTGCCGTGGGCGTCGGCCAGCACCTGGATCTCGATGTGCCGGGGGCGGTCGATCCAGCGCTCCACCAGCAGCGTGTCGTCGCCGAAGGAGGCGCGGGCCTCACGGCGCGCCGCGGCGATCTCCTCGGCCAGCGCGGACTCCGCGCGGACCAGGCGCATGCCCTTTCCGCCGCCGCCCGCGCTGGGCTTGAGCAGCACCGGCATGCCGATCTCCCGGGCCGACGCCGCCAGCTCGTCGTCGGTCAGACCGCTGCCGCTGGAGCCCGGCACCACCGGGACCCCGGCCGCGCGGACCGTCTCCTTGGCGCGGATCTTGTCGCCCATCAGGTCGATCGCCGAGGCGGGCGGGCCGAGGAAGACCAGTCCGGCGTCGGCGCAGGCCTGCGCGAAGCCGGCGTTCTCCGCGAGGAAGCCGTATCCCGGATGGACGGCCTGCGCGCCGGTGCGCGCGGCGGCCTCCAGGATGCCCTCGACGCGCAGGTAGCTCTCGCCGGCCGGGGCCGGCCCGATCCGCACCGCCGTGTCCGCGGCGCGGACGTGCGGCGCCCGGGCGTCGGCGTCGGAGAAGACCGCGACCGAGCGGATGCCCAGCTCGCGCAGCGTCCGGATCACCCGCACCGCGATCTCGCCGCGGTTGGCGACCAGCACCGTGTCGAACATGCCCTGCCCCGCCTGCCCTGCCTCGGGCTGTGTCGTACCGAGCTGCGTTGTCCTGATGCGTGCCACGTGTCCCACCCCTTACATCCGGAAGATGCCGAACTTCGGCTCGCCCAAGGGGGCGTTGCCGCAGGCGGTCAGGGCCAGGCCCAGGACCTGCCGGGTGTCCAGCGGGTCGATCACGCCGTCGTCCCACAGGCGCGCCGTCGCGTAGTAGGCGCTGCCCTGCTCCTCGTACTGGGCGCGGACCGGGGCCTTGAAGGACTCCTCCTCCTTGGCCGGCCACTCCTCGCCGCGCGCCTCCAGCTGGTCCCGCTTGACCGTGGCCAGCACCGAGGCGGCCTGCTCGCCGCCCATCACCGAGATCTTGGCGTTGGGCCACATCCACATGAAGCGCGGCGAATAGGCGCGCCCGCACATGGAGTAGTTGCCGGCGCCGTAGGACCCGCCGACCACCACGGTCAGCTTGGGGACCCGGGTGCAGGCCACCGCCGTGACCATCTTGGCGCCGTGCTTGGCGATGCCGCCCGCCTCGTAGTCCCGGCCCACCATGAACCCGGAGATGTTCTGCAGGAACACCAGCGGGATGCCGCGCTGGTCGCACAGCTCGATGAAGTGCGCGCCCTTCTGGGCGGACTCGGCGAAGAGGATGCCGTTGTTGGCGACGATGCCGACCGGGTGGCCGTGGATGCGGGCGAAACCGGTGACCAGCGTCTGCCCGAACTCCGACTTGAACTCGGCGAACTTCGAGCCGTCGACGATCCGGGCGATGATCTCGCGGGCGTCGTAGGGGGTGCGGGAGTCGACCGGCACCGCGCCGTACAGGCCCGCGGGGTCCACCTTGGGCTCGACGGGGGCGACGGCCTTCCACGGCAGCTCCCGGCGTGCGGGCAGCGTCGAGACGATGGTGCGCACGATGCGCAGCGCGTGCGCGTCGTCCTCGGCGAGGTGGTCGGTGACGCCGGACGTGCGGGAGTGCACCTCTCCGCCGCCGAGCTCCTCGGCCGTGACCACCTCACCGGTGGCGGCCTTCACCAGCGGCGGACCGCCCAGGAAGATCGTGCCCTGGTTGCGGACGATGACCGCCTCGTCGCTCATCGCCGGGACGTACGCGCCGCCCGCCGTGCAGGAGCCCATCACGGAGGCGATCTGCGGGATGCCGGCCGCGGACATCCGCGCCTGGTTGTAGAAGATGCGGCCGAAGTGCTCCCGGTCGGGGAAGACCTCGTCCTGCATCGGCAGGAAGGCGCCGCCGGAGTCGACCAGGTAGACGCACGGCAGGCGGTTCTCCAGCGCGACCTCCTGGGCGCGCAGGTGCTTCTTCACCGTCATCGGGTAGTAGGTGCCGCCCTTGACCGTGGCGTCGTTGGCCACGACCACGCACTCGCGGCCGCTCACCCGGCCGATGCCGGCGATCACCCCCGCGGCGGGCGCCTGCCCGCCGTACAGCCCGTCCGCGGCCAGCGGAGCCAGCTCCAGGAAGGGCGAGCCGGGGTCGAGCAGGGTGTCGACCCGCTCGCGCGGGAGCAGCTTGCCGCGCGCGGTGTGCCGCGCGCGGGCCTTCTCGCCCCCGCCCAGGCGGGCCGCGGCCAGCTTGGCGCCGAGCTCCTCCACCAGGGCGCGGTGGGCCGCCTCGTTGGCCCTCCAGGCGTCCGAGGCGGGATCCGCCGCGCTCTTCAGCTCCGGTGCGTCGTCCATCTACGAGCTCCCTCAGGTTAGCGCTCGTTAACCGATTTCCTTCAGGTTAACGAGCGCTAACCGCCCTGTCTACAATTGATGGCATGGCCACCAGGACGGATGCCTCGACCCGCCGTGAGCAGATCCTCAAGGAGGCCGCGCGGCTCTTCGCCGAACGCGGCTTCCACGGCGTCGGCGTCGACGAGATAGGCGCTGCCGTGGGCATCAGCGGCCCCGGCCTGTACCGGCACTTCCCCGGCAAGGACGCGATGCTCGCGGAGCTGCTGGTGGGCATCAGCGGTCAGCTCCTCACGGGGGGCAGACGGCGGGTGGCCGAGGCCGGGACGGAGCCCGGGGCCGGCGGCCCCGGGGCGGTCCTCGACTCGCTGATCGAGGGGCACATCGACTTCGCGCTCGACGACCGCCCGCTGATCACCCTGCACGACCGCGAGCTGGACCGCCTGCGGGACAGCGACCGCAAGATGGTGCGCCAGCTCCAGCGCCAGTACGTCGAGCTGTGGGTCGAGGTCGTCCGGGACGTCCACCCCCAGCTCGCCGAGCCGCCCGCGCGGGCGGCGGTGCACGCGGTGTTCGGTCTGCTCAACTCCACGCCCCACCTGAGCCGGCCCAGGCTCCCCCACCGCGCGGCCACCGCCACGCTGCTGCACGCCATGGCGCGCGGCGCGTTCGCCTCCGCGGCCGAGGCCGCCGCCCGGGCCTGAGCCCCGCCCGGGCCTGAGCCCCGCCCGGGCCTGAGCCCGCCTGGGCCTGAGCCCCGCCCGGGCCCGTCGCGCCCCCATCCGTCCACGTCACCTCCCGTCCCGCGGCGGGGGGTGACGTGCGTTACGGACCCGTTCGGCCGTGCATCTCTGGACGAGTGTCCTACTCGCCGGTACGGTAAGACTGAGCAAGCGCTTAGCCAGATCGTGCTGCTCAGAAGCGACAACCAGCCAGGACGAAGGCGGAGGTGGCGGCGGTGCGCCGTACGGTGTTCAACGAGGATCACGAGGCGTTCCGGGAGACCCTGCGCGCCTTCATCGAGGCCGAGGTCGTCCCGGTCTACGACGAGTGGTTCCAGGCGGGCATCGTGCCCCGCGAGTTCTACTACAAGCTGGCCGAGCTGGGCCTCTTCGGCATCAACGTCGACGAGGAGTTCGGCGGCGCCGGCCTGGACACCCACAAGTTCGAGGCCATCCAGTACGAGGAGACCGCCCGCGCGGGCGTGAACTTCGGCGGCTCCGGCGTGCACGTGCTGCTCGCCCTGCCGTACATCAAGATGCTGGCCACGGCGGACCAGAAGAAGCGCTGGCTGCCGAAGTTCGTCTCCGCCGAGGAGATGTGGGCCATCGCGATGACCGAGCCGGGCACCGGCTCCGACCTCGCCGGCATGAAGACCACCGCCAAGCTCTCCGAGGACGGCACCCACTACGTCCTCAACGGCTCCAAGACCTTCATCACCGGCGGCGTGCACGCCGACCGCGTGATCGTCTGCGCCCGGACCGCCCCGGCGACCCCCGAGGACCGCCGTCACGGCATCTCCCTCTTCGCCGTCGACACGAAGTCCGAGGGCTACTCGATCGGCCGCAAGCTGGACAAGCTCGGCCTGCGCACCTCCGACACCGCCGAGCTCGCGTTCGTCGACGTCAAGGTCCCGGCCGAGGACCTGATGGGCGAGGAGAACAAGGGCTTCTACTACCTCGGCAAGAACCTGGCCTCCGAGCGCTGGGGCATCGCCTTCGGCGCCTACGCCCAGGCCAAGGCCGCCGTGGAGTTCGCCAAGCGCTACACCCAGGACCGCACGGTCTTCGGGCAGCCGGTCGCCGCCTTCCAGAACACCAAGTTCGAGCTGGCCGCCTGCAAGGCCGAGGTGGACGCGGCCGAGGCCGTCGCCGACCGCGCCCTGGAGGCCCTGGACGCCGGCGAGCTGACCGCCGCCGAGGCCGCCTCCGCCAAGCTGTTCTGCACCGAGGTCGCGCACCGCGTGATCGACCGCTGCCTGCAGCTGCACGGCGGCTACGGCTACATGAACGAGTACCCGATCGCCCGCCTGTACGCGGACAACCGGGTGAACCGCATCTACGGCGGCACCAGCGAGATCATGAAGACGATCATCGCCAAGGACATGGGCCTGTAGAGGAACCCGTACCTTTCCGCACATGAGCAAGGCACTGCAGTCGCTGCTCGATCTGCTCGACCTCGAGCAGATCGAGCGCGACATCTTCCGCGGTCGCTCCCGGTTCGCCGTCGTCCCCCGGGTCTTCGGGGGACAGGTGGCGGCCCAGGCGCTGATCGCCGCGGGACGCACCGTCCCCGCCGACCGGTTCGCGCACTCGCTGCACGCGTACTTCCTGGTCGCCGGGGACCCGGGCGCCCCGATCGTCTACGAGGTGGACCGGATCCGCGACGGCCGGTCCTTCACCACCCGGCGCGTGGTCGCCGTCCAGCACGGCCGCCCGATCTTCCACCTCTCCGCCTCCTTCCAGGCGTACGAGGAGGGGCTGGACCACCAGGCGCCGATGCCCGAGGTCCCCGACCCGGAGACGCTGCCGACGTTCGAGCAGATGATGCCGCGGCACGCCGACGCCTACGCCTCGCCGGACATGCTGGAGCGGATGCTGGCCGCGCGTGCCGCCGTGGACCTGCGGTACGTCAACACGCCGCCGTGGGGCAGCGTGGGCGAGCCCCGGGAACCCCGTTCCCAGGTGTGGTTCCGCACGGCGGGCAAGCTCGACGGGCCGCTCGACGACCCGCTGATGCACGTCTGCCTCGCCACGTACGTCTCCGACATGACGCTGCTGGACTCCGTGCTGCTCGCCCACGGGCGCGGCGGCTGGGCCGTCGGCGACGTGGTGGGCGCCTCCCTGGACCACGCGATGTGGTTCCACCGCCCCTTCCGGGCCGACGAGTGGCTGCTCTACGACCAGGAGTCGCCGTCCGCCTCCGGCGGGCGCGGGCTCGGTCAGGCGCGCATCTACACGCGGGACGGCCGGCTGGCCATCTCCGTCATCCAGGAGGGCGTGGTGCGGGTCCCGCGAGGGACCTGAGCGACACCCGGTGTCCGCACCCGCCGCGGTGCCGGGTGCCCGCGTGCGCCGTGGCCCCGCGGTTCCCGCGGTCCCGCGTGAGAAGTGCGGGGGGCGGGGAACGTTCGATGCATGACGGATACCCCCGGCGGCCGGCGGCCGGACCACAAGCGCCCCGACGACGTGCGGCAGGACGCGCTCCGGCCGGACGGGACGTTCCCGGAGGACGGACACCTCGCGGGCGGCGGCGCGCCGAAGGGCGAGGCGGCCTCCGACGACGGGGACAGCACCTTCACCGTGCTGGTCGCCGCCGGGGCGAACCTGGGCATCGCGCTGGCCAAGGCGGTGGCCGGCGTCATCAGCGGGTCCAGCGCCATGCTCTCCGAGGCCGCCCACTCCGTCGCCGACACCGTCACCGAGATCCTCCTGCTGGTCGCCCTGCGCCGCAGCGCCCACCCCGCCGACGAGGACCACCCCCTGGGACACGGCGCGGAACGGTACGTCTGGGCGCTGCTCGCCGCCGTGGCCACCTTCGTCGGCGGCGCCGTCTTCTCCTTCTACGACGGCGTGCACACGCTGGTGAAGGGGGAGGAACTCGGGAACCCGCTGGTCTCGTACATCGTGCTCGCGGTGGCGTTCGTGCTGGAGGGGATCTCCCTGCGGACCGGGCTGCGGCAGTCGCGCGGCGAGGCCCGGCGGCACGGGACGAGCTTCGAGCGGTACCTGCGCCACACCCCGGACACCGCCGTCAAGGCCGTGGTGATGGAGGACTCCGCCGCCCTGATCGGCCTCGCGCTGGCCGCGCTCGGCCTGCTGGGCGGTCAGCTCACCGGTTCGGGCGTGTGGGACGGCGTGGCCTCGCTGCTGATCGGCGTGCTGCTGCTCTACGTGGCCTGGGTGCTGGGGCGGTCCAACGTCGAACTGCTGGTGGGCCGCCCGCTGCCGCGTCCGGTCCGCGAGCGGATCCGGGAGGAGCTGCGGGCGGTGCCGCACATCGAGGAGGTGCTGGAGCTCACCACCCTGGTGCAGGGCCCGCGGGAGGCGCTGGTGGCGGCCAAGGTGGACTTCCGGGACGTCTCCAGCGCCGCCGAGGTCGAGCAGGCGTGCGACCTCGCGGAACGGCGGCTGCGGGAGACGTTCCCGGTGATCGGCCGGGTCTACCTGGACCCCACCCCGGGGCGGCGTCAGCCCTCGTAGAGCCCCGCCTCGCTGAGCAGGTAGGCGGTCATCGGGTCGTAGTACCGGGGGCTGTGGACATGGTCGTCGAGCGGCACGGCCACCTGGAGCGTGCCCTCGGCCTCCGCCACGAACAGCGCCGGGTCGTTGCAGTCGGCGTAGCCCACCGCGTCCACACCGTGCTGGGCCGCGGCGCCCGCCCAGCCGTGGTCGGCGACCACCAGATCCGGCAGCGGGCGGCCGTCCTCGCCCAGCGCGAAGAGAATGGCCCGCATCGGCTCGCCCGAGTGGGTGTGCCAGAGGTTCGCGCCACGCTCGACCACGGCGACGTCGGCGAACTGGACCACCCGGCCCTCCACCGTGCCCAGGTCCTCGGGGATCACCATGACCTCGCAGCCCGCCGCACGCAGCGCGGCCGCCGTGGCCCGGTGCACGTCCAGCAGGCCGCCGGGGTGCCCGGTGGCCAGCAGCACCCGCTGCCGGTCCTCCGCCGCCTTCCGCAGCCGGGCCGCCATCCGCTCCAGCCCGGACACCGTCAGCTCCGGGTCGATCGTGTCCTGCCCGACCCGGTGCGCCGGGTCGTCGTCCACCCCGACCCGCTCCGCCATCACGGCCAGCACGTCCTGTTCGTCGGCCCAGCGGTCGCCGAACTCCAGGCCGAACCAGTAGTAGCGGTCACCGTTGGCCAGGGCGCGGTAGTGGGACAGGTTGTTCTCGCGGGGCGTGGCGACGTCCCCCGCGATACGGGTACGCACGAGGTGGTCGATCAGCTCGTCACGGCTGGGCGTAGGGGTCCCGGGTATCGGCATGTCACCCATTCTGATGGAGGCCGTCCCGGACGTCCCGCGGATTGTCCACAGGCATCGAACCCGCGTCCGAGACCTGTGCCACGGTCGCCGTATGTCACGGCACCAGCTCGTCCAGCTCCAGCTCGATCCGCAACGGCACCGGCCGCCCGCAGGGACCCGCGGATGCGGACTCGGGAGAGGCCACCTCGACGCCGATTGTTGCGGAGGGATGAAATCCGCTCCGGCCGTCGTTGGTCCCTGGAGGAAGATCAGGACCGACGGAGGGCACCCCGAGTGACGGAGCGGCAACAGGAGAACGGACCCGGCTGGGCGCGCCGGCTGGCGGCCTACGCCTGGCGGCATCCGAAGGACGTGATCCTCGCCCTCGGCTCCTCCCTGGCCGGCATGGCGGTCATGGCGCTGATCCCGCTGATCACCAAGGTGATCATCGACGACGTGATCGGCGACCGGTCCCGCGAGATGGTCCACTGGGCGGGCCTGCTGATCGGCGCCGCGTTCGTCGTCTACGTGATGACCTACATCCGCCGCTACTACGGCGGACGCCTCGCCCTGGACGTGCAGCACGAACTGCGCACGGACATGTACCGCACCATCACCCGCCTCGACGGCCGCCGCCAGGACGAGCTGTCCACCGGCCAGGTGGTCGGGCGGGCGACCAGCGACCTCCAGCTGATCCAGGGCCTGCTCTTCATGCTGCCGATGACGATCGGCAACATCCTGCTCTTCCTCATCTCCCTGGGCATCATGGCCGCCCTGTCCCTCCCGCTGACCGCCGTCGCGGTCGCCGTGGCGCCCGCCCTGTGGTGGATCGCCCGCCGCAGCCGCACCAAGCTGCACCCGGCCACCTGGTACGCCCAGGCGCAGGCCGCCGCCGTCGCCGGAGTGGTCGACGGCGCCGTCACCGGCGTCCGCGTGGTGAAGGGCTTCGGCCAGGAGGAGCAGGAGACCGGCAAGCTCCGCGCCGTCGGCCGCCGCCTCTTCGCCGGGCGGCTGCGCACCATCAAGCTCAACGCCACCTACACCCCCGCCCTGCAGGCCGTGCCCGCCCTCGGGCAGGTCGCCATGCTGGCCCTCGGCGGCTGGCTCGCTGTCGAGGGGCACATCACGCTCGGCACCTTCGTCGCCTTCTCCGCCTACCTGGCCCAGCTGGTCTCGCCGGTCCGCATGCTCGCCATGGTGCTCACCGTCGGCCAGCAGGCCCGGGCCGGCACCGAACGCGTGCTGGAGCTGATCGACACCGAGCCGAGCTTCCGGGACGGCGCCGCCGAGCTGCCCGCCGACGCGCCCGCCACCGTCGAGTTCGACGACGTCTCGTTCTCCTACAACGACACCCGCCCCGTCCTGAACGGCCTGTCGTTCGCCGTACGCCCCGGCGAGACGCTGGCCGTGGTCGGCTCCTCCGGCTCCGGCAAGTCCACGGTCTCGCTGCTGCTGCCCCGCTTCTACGACGTCACCGGCGGCAGCGTCCGCATCGGCGGCCGCGACGTGCGGGAACTGACCCTGCGGTCGCTGCGCGCCGCGATCGGCATGGTGCCGGAGGACTCCTTCCTCTTCTCCGAGTCGGTCCGCGACAACATCGCCTACGGCCGCCCCGAGGCCACCGACGAGGAGGTCGAGCGGGCCGCCCGCGCGGCCCAGGCCCACGACTTCATCGCCGCGCTGCCCGAGGGCTACGCCACCAAGGTCGGCGAGCACGGCCTCACCCTCTCCGGCGGCCAGCGCCAGCGCGTCGCGCTGGCCCGCGCGATCCTCAGCGACCCGCGCCTGCTGGTCCTCGACGACGCCACCTCCGCCGTCGACGCCCGCGTCGAGCACGAGATCCACGAGGCGCTGCGGCACGTGATGGAGGGCCGCACGACCCTGCTCATCGCGCACCGCCGCTCCACCCTGAACCTGGCCGACCGCATCGCGGTCCTCGACGGCGGCCGCCTCGCCGACATCGGCACCCACGAGGAGCTCACCGCGCGCTGCGCCCTCTACCGCGGCCTGCTCACCGACCCCGACGAGCTCGGCGGAGTCTCCCCCGGCCACGTCCGTGCCGCGGACGGCCGGTCCGGCGACGAGGCCGTCGACACCACCGTCCGCGACGAGCTGGACGCGGAGTACGACGCCGAGCGCGGCGTCACCCCCCGCCTGTGGACGGGCGACCGCGAGCCGCGCGACCCCGCCCTCGAGGGCATGCCCGCCACACCGGAGCTGCTGGCCAAGGTCGACGCGCTGCCCCCCGCCACCGACACCCCGGAGGTCGACGAGGCCCGCGCCGTCCGGCCGGAGAAGGACTACAACCTCCGCCGCCTGCTGCGGGGCTTCGGCGGGGTGCTCACGGTCAGCCTGCTGCTGGTCGCCATCGACGCCGGCATGGGCCTGCTGCTCCCCGTCCTGATCCGCAACGGCATCGACGACGGCGTCCAGCGGGTCGCGCTCGGCGGCGTGTGGACGGCCTCGCTGATCGCGCTGGCCGTGGTGCTCACCCAGTGGGTGGCCCAGGTGGGCGAGATGCGGATGACCGGCCGGACCGGCGAACGGGTGCTCTACGCGCTCCGGCTGAAGATCTTCGCCCAGCTCCAGCGGCTCGGCCTGGACTACTACGAGCGCGAGCTCACCGGCCGGATCATGACGCGGATGACCACGGACGTGGACGCGCTGGCGACCTTCCTGCAGACCGGACTGGTCACCGCGTTCGTCTCGGTGGTCACCTTCTTCGGCATCATGGCCGCCCTGCTGGTGCTCGACGTCGAACTGGCGCTGATCGTCTTCGCGACGCTGCCCCCGCTGATCGTCTCCACCTACTTCTTCCGCCGGGCGAGCGTGAAGGCGTACGAGCTGGCCCGGGAGCGGGTCTCCACGGTCAACGCCGACCTCCAGGAGTCCGTCGCCGGGCTGCGCATCCTCCAGGCCTTCGGCCGCGAGGGATCCGGCGGCGAGCGGTTCGCCGAGCGCAGCGACCTGTACCGCCGGGCCCGCATCCGCGGACAGTGGCTGATCTCGGTGTACTTCCCGTTCGTGCAGTTCCTCGCCACGGTCGCCTCGGCGGCCGTGCTGTGGGCGGGCGCCGGGCGGATCGCCGCGGGCACCCTGACGGCGGGCGCACTGGTCGCCTACCTCCTCTACATCGACCTCTTCTTCGCGCCCGTGCAGCAGCTCTCGCAGGTCTTCGACGGGTACCAGCAGGCCTCTGTCTCGCTGGGCCGGGTCCAGGAGCTGCTGCGGGAGCCGACCTCCACCGAGGCCGCGGACAAGCCGGTGCCGGTGCGGAAGCTGGAAGGGGAGATCGTCTTCGAGGACGTCCACTTCGCCTACGGCGCGGAGGGTGCCGCCGCCGAGGGGCCGGACGACGACACCGGCGGCGGGAACGCGCTGACGGGCATCGACCTGCGGATCCCGGCCGGGCAGACGGTGGCCTTCGTCGGAGAGACCGGCGCGGGGAAGTCCACGCTGGTCAAGCTGGTCGCCCGCTACTACGACCCGGTCCGCGGGCGGGTCACCGCCGACGGCCACGACCTGCGCGCGCTGGACCTCACCGCATACCGGCAGCGGCTGGGCGTGGTGCCGCAGGAGGCCTACCTCTTCCCCGGCACGGTCCGGGACGCCATCGCCTACGGGCGGCCGGACGCGACCGACGCCGAGGTCGAGGCGGCGGCGCGGGCGGTCGGTGCGCACGAGATGATCGCGACGCTGGAGGGCGGCTACCTGCACGAGGTCGCCGAGCGGGGGCGGAACCTCTCCGCGGGCCAGCGGCAGCTGATCGCGCTGGCCCGGGCGGAGCTGGTGGACCCGGACGTGCTGCTGCTCGACGAGGCGACGGCGGCCCTCGACCTCGCCACGGAGGCGGCGGTCAACGCGGCCACCGAGAAGCTGGCCGGCCGCCGCACCACCCTGGTGGTGGCCCACCGGCTCACCACCGCGGCGCGCGCGGACCGGGTGATCGTCATGGACCACGGCCGCGTCGCCGAGGACGGCACCCACGACGAGCTGCTCGCCCGCGGCGGCCGCTACGCCGCCCTCTGGCAGACCTTCATCGGCGCCCCCGAGCCCGCCGCCGACCTCCGCTGACCGGGCGGCGGCACGGTATAGGGAACAGGGAACAGGGCGGCACCGTGGCGCGCGTCAGGGGCCGTCCGGGCCCCTCGCCGCGGACGCGTACGCCGCCGGGGAGGCACCGACGCAGGCGGTGAAGTCGCGGGTGAAGTGCGCCTGGTCGGCGTAGCCCAGTTCGGCGGCGAGGTCCGACCAGTTCTGCGGTGAGGCGGCCGCCCGGGCGGCCGCCTCCTGGATGCGGGCCCGCCGGATCACCCACTTGGGCCCGACGCCGACGTACGCGGCGAACAGCCGTTGCAGCCGGCGCACGCCCATGCCGGCGACGGCGGCCAGATCGCCGACCCGGAGCACGGCGGGGTCGGCCTCGACCGCCCCGACCAGCCGGGCCGCCGTGTCGACCCGGGGGTCGGGGGCGGGCCGGCAGGCGAGGGAGCCGGTTCCCGGGCGAGCAGGAACCGGTCGGCCGCGGCGCGGGGGTCCAGAACGGCGCGCCGTCGCGTTTGTTCAATATCCGTCATCGCCCTCATGCCTACCCTGCCTGACGACACGTGGAGAAGGGGACGACATGGAGACGAGATTCCTGATGGGCCGCGCCGCCGCGGTGGCGGTGGACATCGTCCGCGGGACCGGGCCGGACGCGTTCGACCTGCCCACGCCGTGTCCGGACATGAGGACCGGCGCGCTGGTGAACCACCTGATCCGATTCACCGGCGAACGGGCGCAGGCCGCGGGACGCAAGCAGTCCCCGTCGTCGGGGGACGAGGTCGCGCAGGACCACGACTTCACCGCGGAGCCGGACTGGGCCGAGAGGTACGCCGCCGAGGCCGCGGCGGCCGCAGCCGTCTGGAGCACTCCCGAGGCGTGGACCGGCGAGACGTCGCTGGCGGGGACCGCGCGGATGCCCGCCCGTTTCGTCGGAGGGATCGTGCTGGGGGAGTGGCTGCTGCACGGCTGGGACCTGGCGGTGGCCACCGGGCGGAAGCCGGCCGTGGACGAGGAACTCGCCGCGGCGCTGTACGAGGACATCGCCGGCAAGGCCGACATGGCGCGGAACTACGGGGTGTTCGGGCCCGAGGTCGCCGTGGAGCCGATCGCACCACTGTTCGACCGCGCCCTGGGACTGGCCGGCCGGGACCCGGCGTGGCGACGCCCGGCCGACCGGGAGTGAGGGGAGGGAGCAAGGGCGACCGGGCAGGCGCAGGTGCCGCTGCGTCAGGAGGAGCCCGGTGGTGCTCCGGTGCGCGTGCAGGCCTGGTGATGGAGCGGTGGCGCGGGTAGGTTCGGGCCACCTATGTCTCCCAGGGGAGGGTGCATGCGCAAGGCGCTCAGAGGGGCGATGGCACTCGGTGTGCTGATGGGCACGCTGGGCACGGCCGGGACGGCCACCGCCGTCCAGCCCGACGCCACCGACACCACCACCGCGGCCACGGCGGCCCAGGCCGCCGCCTCCGTGGACATCCTGGACCGGCTGCTCTCGATACCCGGGATGAGCCTGATCCAGGAGAAGCCGTACAGCGGCTACCGCTTCTTCGTGCTCAACTACACCCAGCCGGTGGACCACCGCGACCCGTCCAAGGGCACGTTCCAGCAGCGCATCACCCTGCTGCACAAGGACGTCTCGCGCCCGACGGTCTTCTACACCGGCGGCTACAGCGTCTCCACCAGCCCGAGCCGCCGTGAGCCGACCCAGATCGTCGACGGCAACCAGATCTCCATGGAGTACCGGTTCTTCTCGCCGTCCCGCCCGGACCCGGCCGACTGGTCGGACCTGGACATCTGGCAGGCGGCCAGCGACCAGCACCGCATCTTCCAGGCGCTCAAGCCGATCTACGCCGAGAACTGGCTGTCCACCGGCGGCTCCAAGGGCGGCATGACCGCCACGTACTACGAGCGCTTCTACCCGCGCGACATGGACGGCGTGGTCGCCTACGTCGCCCCCAACGACGTGGTGAACAAGGAGGACTCCGCCTACGACGCGTTCTTCGCCCGCGTCGGCACCAAGGAGTGCCGCGACCGCCTCAACGGCGTGCAGCGCGAGGCGCTGGTCCGCCGTGACGCGCTGATGAAGCGTTACGAGGCGGCCGCCGCGGAGAACGGCTGGACCTTCGACACGATCGGCTCCATGGACCGCGCCTACGAGGCCGTGGTGCTGGACTACGTGTGGGGCTTCTGGCAGTACAGCACCCTCGCCGACTGCGAGGCGATCCCGGCGGACGCGGCGAACGCCACCGACGAGGAGATCTGGAACTCGGTCGACACGATCTCCGGGTTCAGCTTCTACACCGACCAGGGCCTGAGCCCGTACACGCCGTACTACTACCAGGCCGGCACCCAGCTGGGCGCGCCCACGATCACCTTCCCGTACATCGAGGACGAGCTGATCCGCTACGGCTACCAGCCGCCGCGGAACTTCGTCCCGCGCTCGATCCCGATGTCGTTCCAGCCGTCGGCGATGCGCGACGTGGACAACTGGGTGCGCAAGAACGCCCGTCAGATGCTCTTCGTCTACGGGCAGAACGACCCGTGGGGCGCCGAGCGGTTCCACCTGAGCAAGGGCGCCAAGGACTCCTACGTGCTGACCGCGCCCGGGATGAACCACGGCGCGAACGTGGCCGGTCTGGTGCCCGAGGAGAAGGCGCTGGCCACCGCGCGCATCCTCGAGTGGGCCGGTGTCGCCCCGGCCTCCGTCCAGTCGGACCCGACCAAGGCGAAGCCGCTCGCGAAGTGGGACGCCAAGCTGGACAAGCGGGACGTGGAGCGGGAGCCGAACCTGCGCCCGTGACGACGCTCCCGGGCTGAGCCCGTGACGCGGCTCCCGGGCTGAGCTCCGGGGCTGTGTCCGACCCGCGTGGTGCGGGTCCGTCCGTACCCCGGTCCCGCACGACGCGGGGCCGGGGTACGGTCACACCCTGCGCGCGCAGCCCACCGGCAGGCTCCCGCCCAGCCGCACGTACAGCGCCGTGGACGACGGGCACCGGTCGCGGTCCGCGACCGCCCGGGTCACCTCGAACTCCGGCTTCCGCCCGCCCCGTCCGTCGCAGGCGGTCTCCCGGACCTCGCCCCCGCCGGCGGCGTAGAGGCAGTCGCCGACCACCGTGAGCGGGCCGCCCCCGCCGCCCGGGTCGCCCGGATGCGGCGGCTGGAGATTGCGCATGCAGGCGTAACCCCGCGGGGTGATCCCGTCGCCGTCCTCGTCCGAGGCGGAGTGCCGGTCGCTGACGTGCAGCACGAAGTCGGTGTCGGCCGGGCAGCGAGGCCCGCCGACGCGCCTCCCCTCGTGCCGGGCGGTCACCTTGGCCACCGCCCGCTCGCTGGTGCACGCCACCTCGCCGAAGCTCCGGGTCCCCGAGGTGCTGCACCGGCCCACCGCCAGGAACACCGGACCTTCGCCGGCCGCCGCGACCGTCGGCGACGAACGGGCCTCCACCCGCCCGTCGCCGGATCCCCCGGCCGGCGCGGTCCGCGCGCAGCCCGCCGCCGTCAGGACCACGAGCAGCAGCGCGCCCGCCACCCGCACAGCACCACGTCGCATCGATCCGTCCCCCCGCAGCAGCCTGCCCCGGGACGAGCGGGACGCGCCAGGCGTTCGGGAGGAAATGGGCCGACCGGAGCGGGTGGCGCGCCGACGGGCGCAGAGCGGGTACGGCGCATGACGGGCCACGGCCTACGGCTTCCTGCGGCCCCCGCCCACCCGCTGGACACCCGCTGCGCGCCACGCGCAGGCGCCCGCCGCCGCGCCGGCTCGCTGTCACCTGCCGCCGAGCTCGCCCGCCCGGCAGCGGTGCCGAGGCCCATCCGCCCCTGGACCGGCCCCGGCACCGCCGTTCCTCAGTAGCTCAGCCCGTGTCCGATCGGGAAGAGCACCTGGTCAGGGGCGTCCGCCCGCTGCACCGGCACCGGCAGCTTCCCGCTGGGTGAGACCCGCCCGGCGATGACCCGCGCCGCCGCCCGCACCTCGGTGTCCGTCCAGGAGTAGGAGGCCAGCACCGCCGGCACACCGTCCAGGTGCGCCACGTCGTACGGGTTGCGCACCGCCACCACGACGACCGGCTTCCCGGTCTCCTGCAGCCGCCGCACCAGCGTCTTCTGCGTGCTGCTCGCCGTGACGTTGTACGTGGCGACCACCACCGCGTCCGCGTCGGCGGCCGCCGTGACCGCGCCCGCGATGACGGTGGCGGAGGGCGCGGTCCCGGTGGTCAGGGCCGTGGTGGTGAAGCCGGACTCGGCGAGCGCCGCGGCGATCACCTTGGTGGTGGGGCCGTCGGACAGGGACGGGGAGGCCGGGTCGGGGCCGACCACCAGCAGCCTGCGGTGACGGAGCCGGTGCAGCGGCAGCAGGCCGCCCTCGTTGACCAGCAGCGTGGTCGTGTGGTCCGCGATCCGCTCGGCCGCCTTGTAATGGGCGCCGGTGCCCACCGCCTGGTCGACGCCGTGGTGGGTGACGTACGGGTCCTGGAAGAGGCCCAGCTTCGCCTTGAGGCGGAGGATCCGCAGGATCGATTCCTCCAGCCGGGCCTCGGTGAGCTCGCCGGACCGGACGGCGTCCAGCACCGCGTTCCAGGAGACGTTCAGGTCCGGGGGGTTGAGCAGCTGGTCGACGCCGGCCTGGACGGCCATCACCGCCACCCGCGCGTCGCCGTACTTGCTGCGCACACCCTGCATGCCGAGGGAGTCGGTGACGACCACGCCGTCGTAGCCGAGCTCCTCGCGCAGGATGCCGGTGAGGATCGGCCGGGAGAGGGTGGCCGGGTCGCCGGACGGGTCCAGCGCGGGAACCATCAGGTGGGCGGTCATGATGGAGTCGATCCCGGCCCGGATGGCCGCCCGGAACGGCGGGGCGTCCACCGTCTCCCACTCCTCGCGGCTGTGCGTGATGATCGGGAAGCCGTAGTGGCTGTCGACGGCGGTGTCGCCGTGGCCGGGGAAGTGCTTGGCGGTGGCCGCCACTCCGGAGTTCTGGTAGCCGACCACCTCGGCGGCGGCCAGCCGGGCCGCGGCCTGCGGGTCGGCGCCCAGCGAGCGCACGCCGATCACCGGGTTGGCCGGGTTGACGTTCACGTCGCATACCGTCGAGTAGTTCTGACGGATGCCCAGCGCGGCCAGCTCCGCGCCGGCCACCCGGCCCAGCGCCTTGGCGTCGGACTTCGATCCGCTCGCGCCCAGCGCCATCGCGCCCGGCAGCAGGGTGGCCGGCTTGCCGACCCGGGCGACGATGCCGTGCTCCTGGTCCGTGGCGATCAGCATCGGCAGCCCGCGGGGCAGGTCCAGGGAGGCCTTCTGGATGCCGTTGGAGAGGTCCGCGATCTGGTGCGGGTCGCGGGTGTTGTGGGCCCAGGCGAAGTAGATGATGCCGCCGAGCCGGTACTTCTCGATCAGTTCGGCCGCGGTGCGGACGCCGATCTCCTTGAGGTTGGCGTCGACGTCGGCCTGGTCCGGGGCGGTCGCCGAGTGGCCGTAGACCCGCATGACGAAGAGCTGGCCGACCTTCTCCTCCAGTGTCATCCGGGAGATGAGGGCGCGCAGTTGCTCGTCGTCCACGGTCGCCGGGTCGTCGGCGGCGAGGGCGGGGGTGCCGGCCGCCAGGACCGCGGCGATGCCCGCGGTGGCGGCGAGGACGGTGCGTCTTGAGGGCCGGGTCCTGCCCGAAGCGGTGTTTCCGGAACTACCCGTGCTGGAGTCGCGCACGTGCGCCCCTTCCTTGGATGAAGGAAACTTCCGAGGGGCCACGAATATCGGGGAAGTTTCTTTCGGTCAAGGGTCGCGGCACGATACGTGCCCGTGCGGCGCGGCGGACAGGGCCGGCGCGGGGGCGCTGCCGGGGCCTCCCGGGCGGGCGGGACGCCGGGCGGGCCGGGGCCTCCCGGGCCTCCGGGTACCGGGCGGGCCGGATCTGCCGTGCCGGTCACGGCGAACCGGAACCGCGCGGCGGGCGCGGTCCGCGGTGCGGCACGGCACGCGGCCGACGGCCGACCGTGGCGGACCGGGCCGCCGACCGTAGCCCCCGCCCGGCCCTGTCCGGACGGGCACGGTTCGGGCTCGGGCGCGGGGGCCGACAGGGGGCCCGGAGGCCCGGTGGGCCGTCACCGGCGCGCAGGAGGGGGCGGCGCGGTCGAGGGTGACGCCGAGCAGGACGATGGCGACGCCGGCCGCGAGGCCGGTGCCCAGTTCGCTCTTCTGGAGGCCGAAGA
>NZ_JBEOVU010000047.1:0-40774 GCF_040295685.1 Streptomyces sp. NPDC002734 | reverse complement strand
GTACTGCAGGGGGGACCCTGTGGGAGAGTAGGACGCCGCCGAACAAATATTGGGAAAGCCCCCGCACCTTGTGCGGGGGCTTTCCGCATTTCCGGGCCGTTTCGGCCCCGTTATGCCCCTTTCCTCGCACGTCAGGGCACCCCTCCGCATCCGGACGGCGCGCCTGGCGGTAAGGTTCGATCGCATCGTTGACACGTATCACCACAGGAGGCCCCCGGGTGGAGGTCCAGGAGACCCGCGTCCAGACGGATCGGGTGCTCACCATCCCCAACATCCTCAGCATGGCGAGACTTCTCGGCGTGCCGTTGTTCCTGTGGCTCATTCTGCGGCCCGAGTTCGGCGGCCCGAAGAGCGACGGCTGGGCGCTGCTCGTGCTGGCGCTGAGCGGTGTCACCGACTATCTCGACGGCAAGCTCGCGCGGCGCTGGAACCAGATCAGCAGCCTCGGCCGGCTGCTCGACCCCGCGGCCGACCGGCTGTACATCCTCTCCACCCTTCTCGGCCTCACCTGGCGGGACATCCTGCCGTTGTGGCTCACGCTGGTCCTGCTGGCACGTGAAGCCGTGCTCCTGGTGATGGTCGCCGTCCTGCGCCGGCACGGATATCCGCCGCCGCAGGTGAACTTCCTCGGGAAGGCCGCGACGTTCAATCTGATGTACGCCTTCCCGCTCCTTCTGCTGAGCGACGGAAGCGGATGGCTGGCCTCCCTGGCGGCTGTTTTCGGTTGGGCCTTCGCGGGGTGGGGTACAACCCTCTATTGGTGGGCAGGAGTCCTCTACGTGGTGCAGGTCCGACGCCTTGTTCGCGCGGACACCATGGCCACTACCGACTGACTCGCCGATGAGTGGCCCTTCGGGGTCCGACGGCCCGTGTCCAGAACTGGCGCGACCCTTCGGGCGGAGGATGTCGGTCAACCCGTCGTCTGTCAGAGGAGGACGCTTCCGACATGAAGGCCGTCGTGATGGCCGGAGGCGAGGGCACCCGCCTTCGCCCCATGACCTCGAGCATGCCCAAACCGCTCCTGCCGGTGGTCAACCGGCCGATCATGGAGCACGTTCTGCGGCTGCTGAAAAGGCATGGGCTCAACGAAACCGTGGTCACCGTCCAGTTCCTGGCCTCCTTGGTCAAGAACTACTTCGGTGACGGCGAAGAGCTCGGTATGGAGCTCACCTATGCCAACGAGGAAAAGCCGCTCGGCACCGCGGGAAGCGTCAAGAACGCCGAAGAGGCACTCAAGGACGATGCCTTCCTGGTGATCTCCGGTGACGCTCTGACCGATTTCGATCTGACCGAGCTGATCAACTTCCACAAGGAGAAGGGCGCCCTCGTCACCGTCTGCCTGACGCGTGTGCCGAACCCGCTGGAGTTCGGCATCACCATCGTGGACGACGAGGGCAAGGTCGAGCGCTTCCTCGAGAAGCCGACCTGGGGCCAGGTCTTCTCCGACACGGTCAACACGGGCATCTACGTGATGGAGCCCGAGGTCTTCGACTACGTCCAGCCCGATGTGCCGGTGGACTGGTCGGGTGACGTCTTCCCGCAGCTCATGAAGGAGGGCAAGCCGATCTACGGCTTCGTCGCCGAGGGCTACTGGGAGGACGTCGGCACGCACGAGAGCTACGTGAAGGCCCAGGCCGACGTGCTCGAGGGCAAGGTCGACGTCGACATCGACGGCTTCGAGATCTCGCCGGGCGTGTGGGTGGCCGAGGGCGCCGAGGTGCACCCGGACGCCGTCCTGCGCGGGCCGGTCTACATCGGCGACTACGCCAAGGTCGAGGCCGGCGCGGAGCTGCGCGAGCACACCGTCGTCGGTTCCAACGTGGTCGTGAAGAGCGGGGCCTTCCTGCACAAGGCCGTCGTCCACGACAACGTGTACGTCGGGCCGCACAGCAACCTCAGGGGCTGTGTGGTCGGCAAGAACACCGACATCATGCGGGCCGCCCGGATCGAGGACGGGGCGGTGATCGGCGACGAGTGCCTGATCGGTGAAGAATCGATCGTCCAGGGCAACGTGCGGGTCTACCCGTTCAAGACCATCGAGGCCGGCGCCTTCGTCAACACCTCGGTGATCTGGGAGTCCAGAGGCCAGGCGCACCTCTTCGGCGCGCGTGGCGTCTCCGGCATCCTGAACGTGGAGATCACCCCCGAGCTCGCGGTGCGGCTGGCGGGCGCGTACGCCACGACCCTGAAGAAGGGCGCCACCGTCACCACCGCGCGAGACCACTCGCGAGGTGCCCGCGCGCTCAAGCGGGCGGTGATCTCGGCGCTGCAGGCCAGCGCCATCGACGTCCGCGACCTGGAGAACGTGCCGCTGCCCGTCGCCCGGCAGCAGACCGCCCGGGGCAGCGCCGGCGGCATCATGATCCGGACGACTCCCGGGGTCCCGGACTCCGTGGACATCATGTTCTTCGACAGCCAGGGCGCAGACCTCTCGCAGGCCGGGCAGCGGAAGCTGGACCGCGTCTTCGCGCGGCAGGAGTACCGGCGGGCCTTCCCCGGCGAGATCGGCGACCTGCACTTCCCGTCCAGCACCTTCGACTCCTACACCGGGTCGCTGCTGCGCAACGTCGACACCAGCGGCATCGCCGACGCGGGGCTGAAGGTCGTGGTGGACGCCTCCAACGGCAGCGCCGGACTGGTGCTGCCCAGCCTGCTCGGCAAGCTCGGGGTCGACTCCCTGACGATCAACCCTGGTCTGGACGAGGCGCGGCCCACCGAGACGCTGGAGATGCGGCGGGCCGGGCTCAAGCGGCTCGGCGAGATCGTCGCCTCCTCCGGGGCGGCCTTCGGCGTGCGCTTCGACCCGGTCGGCGAGCGGCTGTCGCTCGTCGACGAACAGGGCCGCATCGTCGAGGACGACCGGGCGCTGCTGGTGATGCTGGACCTGGTCGCGGCCGAGCGCCGCAGCGGCCGGGTGGCGCTGCCGGTGACCACCACCCGCATCGCCGAGCAGGTGGCCGCCTACCACGGCACGCAGGTCGAGTGGACGACCACCTCGCCCGACGACCTGACCCGGGTCGGCCGCGAGGAGACGACCATCTTCGGCGGCGACGGCCGGGGCGGCTTCATCGTCCCCGAGTTCAGCGGTGTCTTCGACGGCACCGCCGCCTTCGTGCGGCTCATCGGGCTGGTCGCGCGCACACAGCTCACCCTGAGCCAGATCGATGCGCGGATCCCGCGGGCGCACGTGCTCAAGCGGGACCTGGCCACGCCGTGGGCGGTCAAGGGCCTGGTGATGCGCCGGGTGGTCGAGGCGGCCGGAGACCGGTTCGTCGACACCACCGACGGCGTGCGGGTCGTGGAGGCCGACGGGCGCTGGGTGCTGGTCCTGCCCGACCCGGCCGAGGCGGTCACCCACCTGTGGGCGGAGGGCCCCGACGACGCGTCCGCGCAGGCGCTCCTGGACGAGTGGAGCACCGTCGTGGAGGGCGCCGGGAACTGAGCCGGGTCTTTCCACGCGTGCCGGGCGGCCCCCGTGGCGGGGCCGCCCGGCACGCCGGTGGGGCCGTTCGTGGTACACGGGCGCGGCATGCGACGATGTGCGGCATGCCGCAGCAGCCCCCCGTTCGGAGCACTTCCGTTCGCCCTCCGCGTCCGGACGCCTCCATGTCGCTGCTCACCAACGTCATGGACCACAGCCTCGACGACGGCTATGCCGAGGCGGCCGCGCGCAAGCGCGGGGAGGGCGGCGGGCTGCCGAAGACGCTCAAGGCGAAGCTGGGGCTGGCGGCCGGGCTCGTGCTGGCCGGTCTGGTGGTCACGCTGGGAGCGGCGCAGGCCCGGGAGGACGCGCCGGTGGTCGCCCGGGAGCGCGAGGAACTGATCGACCGGATCGGGCGCCAGACCGAGCGGGCCGACGAACTGCAGAGCAGCGTCGACCGGCTCCGGGCCGAGGTGGGCGACCGGCAGCGCGAGGCGTTGCGGGAGCACGGCGGCGGCGGTGGCCGGCTGGAGACCGTCCAGATCCTGTCCGGGGCCGTCCCCGTGCACGGGCCGGGCGTCAAGCTGGTCGTCGACGACGCGGAGGACTCCGGCACAGGGGCCGACGCGGAGCCCCGCGGCTCCAGCGGCTTCTCGGACACCGGCCGGGTACGTGACCGGGACCTGCAGCGGGTCGTGAACGGACTGTGGGAGTCGGGCGCCGAGGCGATCTCCGTCAACGGGCAGCGTCTCACCGCGCTGTCCGCCATCCGGGCGGCGGGCGACGCGATACTGGTCGACAACAAGCCGCTGGCGCCGCCGTACACGGTGCTGGCGGTGGGGGACGGGAAGCCGCTGAGCACCCGGTTCCAGGACAGCGCGGACGGCCTCTACCTGTACGCGCTGCAGGAGAACTACGGGATCCGCACCGCCATCTCGGTCGAGAAGGACCTGAAGCTGCCCGCGGCCCCCAGCGTCATACTGCGCGAGGCGAAGCCGGCGCAGCCATCGGAACCAGCAGAGGCCGAAGAGCCGAACAGCGGGAAGGGCACATCGTGATCGCCGTACTGGGCCTCGTCGTGGGAGTCGTGGTGGGCCTGTTGGTCCGGCCCGAGGTCCCGGTCGCCGTGGAGCCGTATCTCCCCATCGCCGTGGTGGCGGCGCTGGACGCCGTGTTCGGCGGACTGCGGGCCATGCTGGACGGCATCTTCGACGACAAGGTCTTCGTCGTGTCGTTCCTGTCCAACGTGGTCGTCGCGGCGCTGATCGTCTTCCTCGGCGACGAGCTGGGCGTGGGCGCCCAGCTGTCCACCGGTGTGGTGGTCGTCCTCGGCATCCGCATCTTCTCCAACGCCGCGGCCATCCGCCGGCACGTGTTCAGGGCGTGAGGCGATGAGCGAGGAGCATCGCGAGGGGCCCGTGGGGCCCCGCGGGAACGGAGAGGCGCCGGAGCACCGGTTGCGCAAGGAGCTGCCCGAGGAGAGGCCCGCCACGGCCCCTGAGCCGCGGGCGCCGGAACAAGAGGCTCCGCCGACCGTGACAGGCCGTCAGAGGCTCGTACAGAGCGTCTGGCCGCCCAGGGCGAGCAGGGCCCAGCTGATCGTGGCGCTGCTGCTGTTCGGTCTGGGCTTCGGACTGGCCGTCCAGGTGGCCTCGCACAGCGCGGGGGACACCGCGCTGCGTGGCGCCCGGCAGGAGGACCTGGTCCGCATCCTCGACGAGCTGGACGACCGCACGGCGCGGCTCGAGGAGGAGCAGAAGACCCTCGAGGACCAGCGGTCGGAGCTGGAGAACAGTTCCGACCAGGCCGAGGAGGCCCGTCGCCAGACGCTCGCCAAGGAGCGGCAGCTCGGCGTGCTGGCCGGCACGGTCCCCGCCGAGGGTCCCGGCATCGAGGTCACGGTCGAGGACCCGCGCAAGGCGGTGGGCCCCGACAAGCTGCTGGACGCCGTCCAGGAGCTGCGGGCCGCCGGAGCGGAGGCCATCGAGCTCAACGGCGTGCGCGTGGTCGCGAGCACCTACCTGACGGCCCGCCCGGACACGGGCGCCGGAGTGTCGGTGGACGGAAAGAAGATCTCCGCTCCGTATCGTTTCAAGGTCATCGGGAAACCGCAGGATCTGGAGCCCGCGCTGAACATCCCCGGAGGGGTGGTGCAGACTCTGGAGAAGGAGCAGGCCACCGTCGTCGTGGAGCGCCGGACGAAGATCGTCGTGGACGCCTTGCGAGCGGCGAAGCGGCCTGACTACGCTCGGTCGTCGGCCCGGTGAGGCGGGCCTACGGGTACGCCGTTCCGACGGGACGTCGGGTCGCGGGGGGTCGGCGCGCCGAAGAAGTGGTGTGTGGTGGAAACTGTATGGCGGAGACGGACGTTGTGAAGATGTCCGGGTCGGCCGGTCGGTGCAGTCAGGGTTCGTCCTGCCCCACGGGCGGGTCTGTTTCGGTCAAGGGGAATCGCCCGTGAATTTGTTTGCGAAGTTGTTCGGCAAGAGTGCGCGAGAGGGCGGCAGCGAGACGGCCCGCCATCGCGAAGGTTCCGACGCGGGGAACCGGCCGCTCTACCGTGACCAGGTCGCTGGTCCGGAGGGTGGCAATTCCGGTGGTCACGGCGCGTCGGCCGTTGACCCTGCCCAGGCGGCCCGCATAGGTTTCGGGGACCCGTCGGGCTCAGCGGCGGGGCAGCCGCAGCAGAGGGATCCGTCCATGTCGGCGCTGGTGTGCACGCGGTGCGGCAACCGCAATCCGGAGAACAGCCGCTTCTGCTCGCACTGCGGAGCGCCGCTGCGGGCAGGCGTCCCGGAGCGTCCCTCCGAGACGACGTCGACGATCTCCATCTCCGGCATCGAGTCGTACGACCCGGAGGCCACCGGTCAGACGCAGGTCCCGGCGCTGTCGCCCGAGGCTCAGGCCGCGGTCGAGGCGCTGCCTGCCGGATCGGCCCTCCTGGTGGTACGGCGCGGCCCCAACTCCGGCAGCCGTTTCCTGCTGGACGCCGACCTGACGACGGCGGGTCGTCATCCGCAGAGCGACATCTTCCTGGACGACGTGACGGTCTCCCGCAGCCACGTGGAGTTCCGCCGCGGCCCCGAGGGTCACTTCACGGTGGCCGACGTGGGCAGCCTCAACGGCACGTACGTGAACCGGGAGCGCATCGACGAGGTCGCCCTGGCCAACGGTGACGAGGTCCAGATCGGCAAGTACCGCCTGGTCTTCTACGCGAGCCAGCGGAGCGTCTGACCCTCCGGACCAGTCCGGAGGCAACTCCAGGGAAGGTCCATGCTTGAACCACCCAGTGGCGGCGCCGGAACCGGCGCCGCCACCGCGGACAGCCGGCTGATGAGTATCGGCACGGTGCTCAGTCTGCTGCGCGACGAGTTCCCCGAAGTCACCGTCTCCAAGATCCGGTTCCTGGAGTCGGAAGGGCTGGTCGAGCCCCGGCGCACCCCGTCGGGATACCGGAAGTTCAGTGCGGGGGACGTCGAGCGGCTGGCCCGGGTGCTGCGGATGCAGCGGGACGGCTATCTGCCCCTGAAGGTCATCCGTGAGCGTCTCGACGTGCTCGAGGGCGTGCGGGTCCCGGACGACGGGGCGGACGACGACGCGGCCGTCCCCGCCCTCGGCGGGGCGGGCGAGCCGGAGGAGTACCTCGGCGAGGCGCCCGGGGCCGACCAGGAGCCGGAGGCCGCCACGGCGGTGCGGATCGGCCGCGACGAACTCCTCGCGGCCGCCGGCACCGGCGAGGAGCAGCTGGAGGCCTGGGAGGCCTACGGACTGATCGCGCCGCTGCCGGAGGGCGGCTACGACGCGGCGTCGGTCACCGTCGCCACGCTGCTCGCCGAGATGGCCCGGTTCGGGATCGAGCCGCGCCACCTGCGGGCCATGAAGACCGCCGCCGACCGCGACGCGGGCCTGGTGGACCAGGTCGTCGCCCCGCTGCGGCGCCACCCCAACCCCGACACCCGGCAGGACGCGCGGGTCAGGACGCGGGAGCTGGCCGGGCTGGCCACCCGCCTGCACTCCGCGCTGCTGCAGACCGCGCTCGGCGTGAGCCTGTCGTGAGGGCCGGAAATCCACCCATGCCCTGCTCGACTACCCAAACCGTGCGGGCACGGCCTAGGGTTGCTGTGTGAACGAGCTCGATGTCGTAGGTGTCCGGGTCGAAATGCCCTCCAACCAGCCGATCGTGCTCCTGCGCGAAGTGGGAGGCGACCGCTACCTTCCCATTTGGATCGGCCCCGGGGAGGCGACGGCGATCGCCTTCGCCCAGCAGGGCATGGTGCCCGCGCGGCCGCTCACGCACGACCTGTTCAAGGACGTGCTGGAGGCGGTGGGCCAGGAGCTCAGCGAGGTGCGGATCACCGACCTTCGTGAGGGAGTCTTCTTCGCCGAGCTGGTCTTCGCCAGCGGCGTGGAGGTCAGCGCCCGTCCGTCCGACGCCATAGCGCTCGCCCTGCGCACCGGCACGCCGATCTACGGCAGTGACGGCGTGCTCGACGACGCGGGCATCGCGATCCCGGACGAGCAGGAGGACGAGGTGGAGAAGTTCCGCGAGTTCCTCGACCAGATCTCTCCCGAGGACTTCGGCACCAGCAACCAGTGACAGAACCACACGATCAGAGGCAGTCCCAGGACGCGCCGGCCGTTCGCGGCCGGCGCGTCGGCAATTGCCCGGGACGCGTGCCGCCGTCCTGCGGCCCGCGCGGAGCGCATTCGGCTAGCCTTTCCCCGAGACGGGGCACGGAAAACCACTCGCAGGGTGATTATCACTCGGCGTGGCGAGTGTGGCGATCGTTGACGCACCCCTGACGACTGCCTACCGTCTGGATGGCAGGTCTAGGACGGAGGTCGGCGTGAGAATCAGCGGCGACGGTACGGCCGACGGCTCCCCGGGACGTGTCCCGGGCGGCAGCGGTCCGTATCGGCCCCACGGCAACGCGGCCGGTTACGCGCCGCAGCGCTCGGCGGCCGGGACGGGCGGCCGGGACGGGGCACAGACGACGGCCGAGCAGGTCGGATACCGCGGGCCCACGGCCTGCGCCGCCGCGGGGATCACCTACCGCCAGCTGGACTACTGGGCGCGCACCGGGCTCGTCGAGCCCAGCGTGCGCCCGGCCCACGGGTCGGGGACGCAGCGGCTCTACAGCTTCCGGGACGTCGTCGTCCTGAAGATCGTCAAGCGGTTCCTCGACACCGGGGTGTCGCTGCAGAACATCCGCACCACGGTCCAGCACCTGCGCGAGCAGGGGTTCCGGGACCTGGAGGGGATGACGCTGATGTGCGACGGGGCCACGGTCTACGAGTGCACCTCGCCGGACGAGGTGCACGCGCTGCTCCAGGGCGGCCAGGGGATCTTCGGCATCGCGGTCGGAGTCGTGTGGCGGGACGTCGAGAAGGCGCTTTCGCAGCTGCACGGCGAGCGTGTGGACACCGGGGAGACGTTGATCGGTCACAACCCGGCCGACGAGCTGGCGCGCAGGCGCGGCAACCGGGCGGTCTGACCCCGCACGCCCGCCGCTCCAAGCCCCGGCCCGCCTCCGTCGGAGCCTCGCCGCGCACGGCCGGTGGGCCGCACTGTCGGTGGTGTGCGGCACCATCGGAGGTGTGAGGTCCGCGCCGACGATTCTCCATCTCGACATGGACGCCTTCTTCGCCGCCGCGGAGCAGGCGTCCAAGCCGAGCCTGCGCGGCAAGGCGGTGGTGGTCGGCGGGCTGGGGCCGCGCGGCGTGGTGGCCACCGCCTCCTACGAGGCACGCGTCTTCGGGGTGCGCTCCGCGATGCCCACCGCCCAGGCGCGCAGGCTGGCGCCCAACGCCGCGTACCTGTCGCCGCGCTTCTCCCTGTACCGCTCGGTCAGCGACCAGGTGATGGCGCTGCTTCGCGCCCTGTCGCCGCTCGTCGAGCCGCTCAGCCTCGACGAGGCGTTCGTCGACCTCGAGGCCGGCGGCGTCGCCCACGACTCCGCGTCCGCCCTGCGGGCGGGCGAGCGGCTGCGCGAGGACATCCGCAAGGTCACCGGACTCACCGGATCGGTGGGGCTCGCCGCGTCGAAGATGCTGGCGAAGATCGCCTCCGAGGAGGCCAAGCCGGACGGCCTGGTGCTGATCGAACCGGGGACGGAGCGGGAGCTGCTGGCGCCGATGCCGGTGCGGACCCTGCCCGGCGTGGGGCCCGCCACCGGCGACCACCTGCGCCGCGCGGGCATCACCACCGTGGGGGAGCTCGCCGAGGCCGGTGAGGACGAGCTGGTGCGGCTGGTGGGCAAGGCCCACGGACAGGGCCTGTACGCCATGGCGCTGGCCCTCGACACCCGGCCGGTGGTGGCCGAGCGGGAGACCAAGTCGGTGTCCGTGGAGGACACCTACGACGTGGACATCCACGACCGGGTGCGGATCCAGGTGGAGGTCCAGCGGCTCGCCGACCGCTGCGTGCGCAGGCTGCGCGACGGCGGCCACGCGGGGCGCACCATCCAGCTGAAGGTGCGGCGCTACGACTTCTCCACGCTGACCCGCTCGGAGACCCTGCGCGGCCCGACGGACGACGCCGCGGTGGTCCAGGAGGCGGCGGCGCGGCTGCTGGAGGGGGTCGACACGACCGGCGGGGTGCGCCTGCTGGGGGTCGGCGTCTCGGGCCTCGCGGACTTCACGCAGGAGGACCTCTTCGCCCAAGCCGCGCAAGCCGCCCAGGCCGCTCAGGCAGCCGAGGCCGCTCAGGCCGCCTCCGCTGCCCGTGAGGCACACGCGGGGGAGGGCGCCGGAGGGCAGCGGAAGGCCGGCGGTTCCGCCGTCGCGGACGACGCGGCGTACCGGTCGCCGCCCGGGCGGGAGCCGTCGGTCGAGCGGCCGGCGCCGCGGTGGACCGCCGGGCACGACGTACGGCACGCGGTGCACGGACACGGCTGGGTCCAGGGCAGCGGGCTGGGACGCGTCACGGTGCGCTTCGAGACGCCCACGTCGCCGGCGCCCGGGAGGGTACGGACCTTCGCTGTCGACGACCCCGAGCTGGAGCCCGCCGACCCGTTGCCCCTGGTCGAGGCGGAGCCCGCGGCGACTGCCGGCGCTCAGGACGCTGCCGCGTCGTCCGGGGCCGGGGCGAGCCCGGAGCAGCCGGTCCCGGCGGCCGCCGGTGGCGGCAAGGACGACGGAGCGTCCGGCTGAGACGACGGGGCGTCCGGCTGAGACGGCGGCCCGCCGGCCCGGCCCTGCCGGGAGGCGACGGGGATCAGGCGTCCTCCTGGTCGGGCAGGTGGCCGAAGTCGCGGTCGGGGATCGCCGCGGGAGGCTCGACGTCGAAGCCGTAGTGGCGGTAGAGGGAGAGTTCCTGCTCGGGGGAGAGATGGCGGCCCACCCCGTAACCGGGGGCGTCCTTGATGTGGGCGCGGCCGTAGGGGACGCGCAGCGCGCCCTCGACCAGTTCGCTCGTCTCCAGCGGGACGAAGACGTCGCGGCCGAAGAGCCCGGTCCGCACCGCCGCCCATTCGGGGGAACCGGTGGCGTCGTCGAGGTACACCTCGTCGACCGTGCCGATGCGGTTGCCGTCGCAGTCGAACGCCTTGCGGCCTATCAGGCTCCGGGGATCGATGTCTGTCCGCACGTTCCCTCCTTCTGGTCGCAGCACACTGACGCAGCACAGCCGTCGGGACCACCAAAGTGCACTTTCCGGGCGGCGGCCACTCGAAAGTCCACTCCACGGCCTCGCTGGTAGGCTGGGCAGTGGCTGCTGACCCCGCGCGGGAGAGTCCTCCGAGAGTCTTCGGAGGCGCCGAAGGAGCAAATCCTCCCCGGAATCTCTCAGGCACACGTACCGCGCGGACGAGGTCACTCTGGAAAGCAGAGCGGTGCCGGTCCTCCGGATGTCCGCCGCTCTCACCGACGGTGAAAGCCGGGCGCCTCGGGCGGCCGGTGAAGCTCTCAGGTCGTGATGACAGAGGGGGAGGCCGTCGGGCACCCCACAGCCGTGGTGCCCCCCGAAGGTCGCGCAAGACCAGGAGGCCTCCGCCCATGACTGCCCCTCGCACCCCGCTCTCCCACCTCGAGCAGGGCATCCCCTTCGAGCAGCGTCACATCGGCCCCGACGAGGGCTCCCGCGCCAAGATGCTGGCGCAGGTCGGCTACGGCTCGCTCGACGAGCTGACCGCCGCCGCGGTGCCCGACGTGATCAAGAACGCCGACGATCTCGACCTGCCGGGCGCGCGCACCGAGGCCGAGGTGCTGGCCGAACTGCGGGAGCTCGCCGACCGCAACCAGGTCCTCGCCCCGATGATCGGCCTGGGCTACCACGGCACCTTCACCCCGCCGGTGATCCTGCGCAACGTGATGGAGAACCCGGCCTGGTACACGGCGTACACGCCCTATCAGCCGGAGATCTCCCAGGGGCGGCTCGAGGCGCTGCTCAACTTCCAGACCATGGTCGCCGACCTGACTGGTCTGCCCACCTCCGGCGCCTCGCTGCTCGACGAGGGCACCGCGGCCGCCGAGGCCATGGCCCTGTCGCGCCGGGTCGGCAAGAAGAAGAACGGCCTGTTCCTGGTCGACGCCGACGCGCTGCCGCAGACCGTGGCCGTGATCGAGACCCGCGCCGAGCCGACCGGGGTCGAGGTCGTCGTCGCCGACCTCTCCCAGGGCATCCCCGCCGAGGTCGCCGGCCGCGAGATCAACGGCGTGCTGATCCAGTACCCCGGCGCCTCCGGCGCGGTCCGCGACATCAAGCCGCTGATCGACCAGGCCCACGAGCTCGGCGCCGTCGTCACCGTCGCCGCCGATCTGCTGGCGCTGACCCTGCTGACCTCGCCGGGCGAGCTCGGCGCGGACATCGCCGTCGGCACCACCCAGCGCTTCGGCGTCCCGATGGGCTTCGGCGGCCCGCACGCCGGCTACATGGCCGTCCGTGAGCAGTTCGCCCGCAACCTGCCCGGCCGCCTCGTCGGCGTCTCGCAGGACGCCGACGGCAACAAGGCCTACCGGCTGGCGCTGCAGACCCGCGAGCAGCACATCCGCCGCGAGAAGGCCACCAGCAACATCTGCACCGCGCAGGTCCTGCTCGCCGTGATGGCCGGCATGTACGCCGTCTACCACGGCCCGGACGGCCTCAAGGGCATCGCCGAGCGCACCCACCGGTACGCCGACATCCTCGCCGCCGGTCTGAAGGCCGGCGGGGTGGAGATCGTCAACGAGGCATGGTTCGACACCGTCACCGCGCGGGTCGAGGGCCGGGCCGCCGAGATCGTCGACGCCGCCCGCGAGCGGGGCGTCAACCTCCGCCTGGTCGACGCCGACCACCTCTCCGCCGCCTGCGACGAGACCACCGGCCGCGCCGAGCTGGAGGCCGTCTGGGCCGCCTTCGGCGTCGAGGGCGACGTCGAGGCGCTGGACGGGACGGCCGCCGACGGCCTGTCCGAGGACCTGCTGCGCACGGACGTCTACCTCACCCACCCGGTGTTCCACCAGCACCGCTCCGAGACGGCGATGCTGCGCTACCTGCGCCGGCTCTCCGACCGCGACTACGCGCTCGACCGCGGCATGATCCCGCTGGGCTCCTGCACCATGAAGCTCAACGCCACCACCGAGATGGAGCCGGTCACCTGGCCCGAGTTCGGCGCGCTGCACCCCTTCGCCCCGGCCGAGCAGGCCGAGGGCTATCTGTCGCTCATCCGCGAGCTGGAGGAGCGCCTCGCCGAGGTCACCGGCTACGACAAGGTCTCCCTGCAGCCCAACGCCGGCTCCCAGGGCGAGCTGGCCGGTCTGCTCGCGGTCCGCGGCTACCACCGGGCCAACGGCGACCTGGACCGCACCGTCTGCCTGATCCCGTCCTCCGCGCACGGCACCAACGCCGCCAGCGCCGTGATGGCGGGCATGAAGGTCGTCGTGGTGAAGACCGCCGACGACGGCGAGATCGACGTCGACGACCTGCGGGCCAAGATCGAGAAGCATCGCGACCAGCTGTCGGTGCTGATGATCACCTACCCCTCGACGCACGGCGTCTTCGAGGAGCACGTGGCCGACATCTGCGCCCAGGTCCACGAGGCCGGCGGCCAGGTGTACGTCGACGGGGCCAACCTCAACGCGCTGGTCGGGCTCGCCAAGCCCGGTCACTTCGGCGGCGACGTCTCGCACCTCAACCTGCACAAGACCTTCTGCATCCCGCACGGCGGCGGCGGCCCCGGCGTCGGCCCGGTGGGCGTGCGCGCGCACCTCGCCCCGTACCTGCCGAACCACCCGCTCCAGCCGGCCGCCGGTCCGGAGACGGGCGTCGGCCCGATCTCGGCGGCGCCGTTCGGCTCCGCGGGCATCCTGCCCATCTCCTGGGCGTACGTGCGCCTGATGGGCGGCGAGGGCCTCAAGCGCGCCACCCAGGTCGCGGTCCTCGCGGCCAACTACGTCGCCAAGCGGCTCGAGCCGCACTACCCGGTGCTCTACACCGGCCCCGGCGGCCTGGTGGCGCACGAGTGCATCATCGACCTGCGCCCGCTGACCAAGGCCACCGGCGTCACGGTCGACGACGTGGCGAAGCGGCTCATCGACTACGGCTTCCACGCCCCGACGATGTCGTTCCCGGTCGCCGGCACGCTGATGATCGAGCCGACCGAGTCCGAGGACCTCGCCGAGCTCGACCGCTTCGTCGAAGCGATGATCGCCATCCGCGCGGAGATCGAGAAGGTCGGCGCCGGCGAGTGGCCGGCCGAGGACAACCCGCTGCGCAACGCGCCGCACACCGCGGCCACGCTGGCCGGCGAGTGGACGCACGCCTACGAGCGGGAGACGGCCGTCTTCCCGGGCGGCGTCTCCATGCCGGACAAGTACTGGCCGCCGGTGCGGCGCATCGACCAGGCCTTCGGTGACCGGAACCTGGTCTGCTCCTGCCCGCCGCTGGACGCGTACGACAACTGAGGGACCGGCTGTCCCCTCCCGCGCGGCGCCGAGCCGCGCGGGGTCAGGGCCGGTGGCGGTGCTACGGCGCCGCCACCGGCCCTCCCGCTTTCCCGGCCGGGCTCAGACCGCGGTGGCGAACCGGTGCGGCGCGATGACGCGGCCGTCCGGCAGGAGCTCCCCGGTGTCCTCGAACAGCACGACTCCGTTGCACAGCAGGCTCCAGCCCTGCTCGGGGTGGTGCGCCACGAGACGGGCGGATTCCCGGTCGGGGGAGTCGGCTGTCGGGCACGGCGGCTGGTGCTGGCACATGGTCGGGTTCTCTCGTTCTGTGGTGGACGCTTCGGCTTTCCTGTCACGGCTGTTCACGGCCGCCCCCCGTATGACGTCGTGCGGACAAGTTTCGCGCTCACGGCGGGCGTTCCGCAGGGTTTTCGCGGTACGCCCCCTCATCGGTTCAGGACGCACCACCCGTGCGGCCGGTTCGTGCCAAGTGCGGAGATCTTCCGGGTGGTTCCAACGGGTGGTACGGGTCTGGTCACTTCGGGCCCGGCACGCGCCGAGCCCCCACGGCACGGGGGCCGTGGGGGCTCGGCGCGCGGCGGTGGACGACGCTCAGGCGGCCGGGCGCAGGACCGGCGGCGGGCCCGCCGGGCCCACCCGGCGGGTGAGCAGCGGCAGCAGTTCCGCGACCCGGTGCGGGCGGTGGCTGGCGATCCCCGGCGGGGCCGGGGCCAGCGGGATCAGCAGGTCCAGGGCGTCGGGCAGCCCGGCCGCGGCGTCCGCCTCGGGGTCCGCGTGGAGCCAGAGCGTCAACATGTACAGGCCCGGTACGGACAGCAGGCGGGGCTGGTACGGCTGTCCCGCCTCCTCGGCCTGACGCAGCGCGCGTTCGGTGGACGTGACGTAGGGGCCCTCGAAGAAGTGGGAGAAGGCCCAGCCCTCGGCCGTCTCCACGGTCTCCGCGGCGGCCACGGCGTGGTCGCCGGAGCGGATCAGGAACCGCCACCCGGCGAGCCGGACGACGGGCGTCCCGTCCGCCGTGATTCTGTCCAGGACATGGACCGGCAACGGCAGTTCGGGGTTGAGGGGCCCCTGGGCGCCGCGCAGGGACGGCGTTCGGGGATCACGGACGGCGGCGGGGGTGCCGAGGGCCGCCAGTACGGTGCGCAGGGCGGCGGGCGGTGCCGGAGGGACATGCAGCGGCATGGTGGGTCGCCTCTCTTTCGACAGGCACGGTGGCGCGCGGGCGAGGGGTGGGGCGGGCGCTGTCTGCTGCCAGCTCGAGGGGGTCGGAGAGCCGCGCCGGACCGGTCGGATCACCCGGACCGGGCCGGCCCGATGTCACCTTCGGTGACGGGGCGCCCGATCGTGGGCGCACGTGCTTCTCCGCCTCGTTTGCGCAGTTTATACGACCCGTGTTCACGGGGTGTTTCCGCTAGCTGTTTTCCATGTGAACGGCAAGTATTGTTCGCGCCGGAAATCCGTCGCGTTATGTTCCGATTTCCAGGATGCTTCCACGGGGTGACCTCGGGCGACGCCCGAAGCGGGGTCGGCCGGTTTTCGACGGCGTTTTCCCGGGTGCGCGGAACGCCGGAAACCAAGGCCCGGCGCATGCCGAGCGAATGTGCCGAATGGCGCTGGAG
This sequence comes from Streptomyces sp. NPDC002734, assembly GCF_040295685.1. Lineage (NCBI taxonomy): Bacteria > Bacillati > Actinomycetota > Actinomycetes > Kitasatosporales > Streptomycetaceae > Streptomyces > Streptomyces sp. NPDC002734. The sequence goes on along the minus strand of NZ_JBEOVU010000047.1, from coordinate 24,847 downwards.
GTCAGCCTAACGGTCGGCGGGTCCTCATGGGGACGTTATCGATCGGCCAGGGCGGGCATCATCAGTTGCGGACCGGACGAAGACCCGGGCGACAGACAGACGGACACCGGCCGCACAGGCGGCCACCCATCCGAGGAGGACGCTGCGATGGGGGAGAAGGTCGAGGCAGGGTCGTTCGACCTGTCCGATCGCCAGCGCTACCGGGACAAGCTCCAGCGGTGCCTGGCGGGTCTCGAGCGGTTGCTGAAGGAGAGGCAGTTCGACCGGCCCAAGAATCTCATGGGTCTGGAGATCGAACTCAATCTCGCGGGATCCGACGGCATGCCGCGAATGATGAATGCGGAGGTGCTGGAACGGATCGCCAGCCGTGATTTCCAGACCGAACTCGCGATGTTCAACCTCGAGGTCAACATCGAACCGCACCGGCTCGGCGGGCAGGTATTCGACCAGCTCGCGGAGGAGCTGCGGACATCATTGGCATATGCCCATCGAAAGGCGGGGGAGGTGGACGCCGGGATCGTGATGATCGGCATCCTGCCGACGCTCGAGCGGGACGATCTCATCTCCGCCAACATTTCCGACGTCGATCGTTACACGCTCCTCAACGACCAGATCGTCTCCGCGCGCGGGGAGGACTTCGCGCTCGAGATCGACGGGGTCGAGAAGCTCACCACCACGGCGCGTTCCATCACTCCGGAGGCCGCCTGCACCTCGGTGCAGCTGCATCTGCAGGTGACGCCCGAGCGGTTCCCCGACGTGTGGAACGCGGCGCAGGCGATCTCCGCGGCGCAGATCGCGGTGGGCGCCAACTCGCCGTTCCTGTTCGGCAAGGAGCTGTGGCGGGAGTCGCGGCCGCCGCTGTTCCAGCAGTCGACGGACACCCGGCCGCCGGAGCTCCAGGCGCAGGGCGTGCGGCCGCGGACCTGGTTCGGCGAACGGTGGGTCTCCTCGGCGGTCGACCTGTTCGAGGAGAACCTGACGTACTTCCCGGCGCTGCTGCCGATCATGGACGACGAGGACCCGATGGAGGTGCTCGACGCCGGGGGCACGCCCAAGCTCGGCGAGATGGTGCTGCACAACGGCACGGTGTACCGGTGGAACCGGCCGGTGTACGACGTCGCGGACGGGACGGCGCACCTGCGGGTGGAGAACCGGGTGCTGCCGGCCGGGCCGACGGTGATCGACGTGGTGGCCAACGCCGCCTTCTACTACGGGCTGGTGCGCGCCCTCGCCGAGGAGTCGCGTCCGGTGTGGACGCGACTGCCGTTCGAGTCGGCGGCGGCCAACTTCGAGGCGGCCTGCCGCTACGGGATCGACGCGCGGTTCGAGTGGCCGCGGCGGGGCCGCATGGGCGGCACGCAGCAGGTCGAGGCGGTCACCCTGGTGCTCGAGGAGCTGCTGCCGCTGGCGCACGCGGGTCTCGAGGCATGGGGGATCGAACCGGCCGACCGCGAGCTGTACCTCGGCGTGATCGAGGAACGGTGCCGCCGGAGGGTGAACGGCGCCTCCTGGCAGGCGGCGGTCTTCCACACGGCCCTCGAGCGCGGGATGTCGCGGCAGGAGGCGCTGGCCGCGATGACCCGCCGGTACGCGCAGCTCCAGTGGGAGGGAGAGCCGGTCCACACCTGGCCGCTGGGCCTGCCGGAGCCCGGGGAGGGGTAGGTCCCACCCGCGCCGCCCACCCGCGCCGCGCCGGTCACAGGCCGCGCCGCCCAGCCGTCGCGCCACCCACGCGCCGCCCCCCTGACGCCGCCCCCGGGCCGCGTCAGGGGGGCGGCGCGTCGGCGTGTCGTCGGGGCTCTGGCAAGCTGTGGGGCCTGTGGTGCGTGCGGACGGAGGCGCGGGTGACGGGGACGACGGGGACGGGGCCCGGGATCGTGGTCGAGGCGGTGCCGCGGCGGATGCTGCGGGACGAGACGTTGCTGGTGCTCGCCGTCTCCCTCGGTGCCAGCGGCGTGGCGGCGGTCATCAGCTTCGTCGGGTCGCTGACCCGGCCCGGCGGGCTCAAGGACCAGGCGGCCACCCTCAACGCGTCCGCGGCGCCCGGTCGCCCCTGGCTGGACCTCGCCTGGCAGCTGTTCGGCATCGCCTCGGCGCTCGTCCCCGTGCTGCTGGTCGCCCACTTCCTCACCCGTGAGGGCGGGAGCCTGCGGACCCTCGGCCTCGACCGCACCCGACCGTGGCAGGACCTCGGGCGCGGAGCCGCCGTCGCCGCGGTGATCGGCAGCACCGGCATCGCCTTCTACCTGGCGGCGCGCGGCCTCGGCTTCAACCTCACCGTGGTGCCCGAGGCGCTGCCGGACGTCTGGTGGAAGTTCCCCGTGCTGATCCTCTCCGCCGCGCAGAACGCGGTGGTGGAGGAGGTCATCGTGCTGGGCTACCTGCTGCACCGGCTGCGCGGCCTCGGCTGGAGCCCGGGCGCCGCGCTGGCCGCCAGCTCGGTGCTGCGCGGGAGTTACCACCTGTACCAGGGCATCGGCGGCTTCGTCGGCAACATGGTCATGGGCGTCGTGTTCGTGCTGCTGTACCGGCGGTGGGGCAGGGTGGGGCCGCTGGTGGCGGCCCACACGCTGCTCGACGTCGGCGCGTTCGTCGGGTACGCGCTGCTCGCCGGGCGGGTGGACTGGCTGCCCACCGCCTGACCTGCCCGGTCAGGGGGCGGGTGCGAGCAGTTCGCCCTCGACGACGGTGACGGCCCGCCCGGTCAGCAGGGTCCGGTCGCCGCGCACCTCGGTGCGCACCAGACCCGAACGGGCCGACGCCTGGAGGCCGGTGAGGACCGGGCGGCCCAGGCGCTGAGCCCAGAACGGGGCCAGAGCGGTGTGGGCGCTGCCGGTCACCGGGTCCTCGTCGATGCCGACCCTGGGGAAGAAGCACCGCGAGACGAAGTCGTGGCCGGCGGACGGGTCCGCGGGGCGGGTCGTCGCGATGACGCCGCGCTCCGAACAGCGGGCCAGCGTCTTGAAGTCGGGGCTCAGCGCGAGCAGGGTGCCTTCGTCGGCGACCTCGACCAGCAGGTCGCCCACGTCCGGGCCGGTGTCCATGACCGTCAGCGGCTCCGCGCCGAGGGCCTCGGCCAGCTCGGCCGGGGCCTTCGCCGAGGTCAGCGGGGCGGTCGGGAAGTCGAGGGTGATCCAGCCGTCCTCCGCGGGTGTCGCGGTCAGGACGCCGCTGAGCGTGGCGAACCGGACCGGCCCCCGGTGGGCGCCGGTGGTGTGCAGGACGTGCGCGGTGGCGAGGGTGGCGTGCCCGCACATCCTCACCTCGGTGGCCGGGGTGAACCAGCGCAGGGCCCAGTCCGCCTCGCCGCCGCCGGGCAGCGGGTGGGCGAAGGCGGTCTCCGCCTGGTTCATCTCCAGCGCGACGTTCTGCAGCCAGGCGTCGTCGGGGAAGGCGTCGAGCAGGAGGACCCCGGCGGGGTTCCCTGCGAACGGGCGGTCGGTGAAGGCGTCGACGAGTCGGATACGCATGCCAGGACGTTAACCGGGCCCCGGCGGGGCGCGACAAGGCCAATCGCGGGCGGGTGGACCCGGTGGCGCCGGGCCGTCGGCCACGGGAACGCGGGCCGGGTCCCCGACCGAGGCGTGAGACAGCAGCCATCGAGGATGACGGTGCTGTCACCTGCTGTCATCATGTGTCGGTGCATGACTCAGGAATCGGTGTGGTGCGGTCCGGGAAGGGCGCGGGACTCACTCTCGCCGTCCTGTCCGCGGTGACCTTCGGCGGATCGGGTGTGGCGGCGAAACCGCTGATCGAGGCAGGGCTCGCCCCGCTGGAGGTGGTCTGGCTGCGGATCACCGGGGCGGCCCTGGTGCTGCTCCCGGTGGCCTGGCGGCACCGGGAACTGCTGCGGCGACGGCCACTGATGCTGCTCGGCTTCGGCATGTTCGCGGTGGCGGGCGTCCAGGCCGCGTACTTCGCGGCGATCTCACGGGTCCCGGTCGGCGTGGCCATGCTGGTGGAGTACCTGGCGCCCGCGCTGGTGCTCGGCTGGGTGCGGTTCGTGCAGCGGCGGCAGGTCGCCCGCGCGGCCGCGCTGGGCGTCGCGCTGGCGGTGGCGGGACTCGCCTGCGTGGTGGAGATCTGGGCGGGGCTCGGCTTCGACCCCCTCGGGCTGCTCCTGGCGTTCGGGGCGGCCTGCTGCCAGGTCGCCTACTTCGTCCTCGCCGACCACGGATCCGACGGGGAGCGCGAGGCGCCCGACCCGCTCGGCATGATCGCCTTCGGGCTGCTCGTGGGCTGCCTGGCGATCACCCTGCCGGCGCGGCCGTGGGCGATGGACTGGCAGGTGCTGAGCGGGACCGTCGACATGAACGGCAGCGCGGTGCGGGCGTGGGTGCTGGTGGCGTGGATCGTCCTCGTCTCCACGGTGCTCGCCTACCTCACCGGCGTGCTCTCGGTACGGCGGCTGTCGCCGGCGGTCGCGGGCGTGGTCGCCTGCCTCGAGGCCGTGGTGGCCTCCGCGGCGGCCTGGCTGCTGCTCGGCGAGCACCTGGGGGCGGTGCAGATCGCGGGCGGCGTGCTGGTGCTGGTCGGCGCGCTGATCGCCCAGTCGTCCGCCCCGGCCACGCCGACTGCGGAGCCGGTGGCCGGCGGGACCGGGACGGTCGCCGCCGCCGCCGAACCCGAGGCGCGGGTCGGGGATCCCGGGCGGTCCTGAGGTCCGTCCGCGGTGACTCCATGACTTCGGCGGCCCTGCGCCCGGCCGCGGTGACCGGGGGTCGGGCCGTGGAGGAACGCGGCCCCTCCACGGCCCTCGGGGTGTCAGGCGAGCACGGCCGCGATGTGGGGCGGCAGTTCCGCGCCGGGGGCCAGGGCCTCGTCGGGGAGCGGGGCCTCGTAGCCCTTGCGGAGGGGGAGGACGCCCGCCCAGTGGGGGAGGCCCAGGTCCTCGGGTTCGTCGTTGACGCCGCCGGTGCGGATCTTGGCGGAGACCTCGGTCAGGTCCACCCGCACCACCGCCGTGGCGGCCAGCTCCTTCTTGTTCGCGGGACGGCTCTGCGCCGAGCGGCCCGGGACCACGTGGTCGACCAGGGCGTCGAGCGCCGCGCGGCGCTCCTCGGGGTCGGTGACCTGGTGGGCCGTGCCGTGCACCACCACCGAGCGGTAGTTGACCGAGTGGTGGAAGGCCGAGCGGGCCAGGACCACGCCGTCGACGTGGGTGACCGTCACGCAGACCGGCATCCCCGGCTCCTCGCCGTGCGCCTCCCCGGCGCCCCGCATCGGGCGCGAACCGGTGGAGCCGTGCAGGTAGAGCCGCTCGCCGACCCGCGCGTAGATGGTCGGCAGCACCACCGGGGCGTCACCGCGGACGAATCCGAGGTGGCAGACCCAGCCCTCGTCGAGGATCGCGTGCACCACGTCCTTGTCGTACGAGGCGCGCTGCGGCGCCCGGGTCGGGACGGTGCGCTCGGTGGGCGTGTACTGCTCCCCCTGCATGGCGTTCTCCATTGCACTAGTGCATAATGTTCTTTGTGCTAGGAGAATATAGGATCGCAGGTCGTCGCGCCACGGAGATTGCCGCCGACATCGAACAGGCGGTGAGCGCCGGGGTGCTCCAGCCCGGTCAACAGCTCCCGCCGATGCGGGAGTTGGCCGAGGAGCTCGGGGTCAATCCGAACACCGTGGCCGCCGCCTACCGGACACTGCGTGAGCGCGGGGTGATCGAGACGGCGGGCCGCAAGGGGAGCCGGGTGCTGCCCAGGCCCGCCACCACCGGTCGCGACGCGATCGACGTGCTGGTGCCGGAGGGGGCGCGCGACGTCTCCCGGGGCAACCCGGACCCCGCCCTGCTGCCGCCGCTCGCGCCCGCCTTCGCGGCGGCCGCGGCGCTGGCCGACCGGGCGCCCGTGCTCTACGGGGACGACCCGCTCGACCCCGACCTGGTGCGCCTCGCCCGCGCGGATCTCGACGCCGACGGGGTGCCGGACGGACCGGTCACCGTGACCTCCGGCGCACTCGACGCGATGGAGCGGGTGCTGGTCGCCCATCTCCGGCCCGGCGACGCGGTCGCCGTCGAGGACCCGGGCTGGGGCAGTGTGTTCGACCTGGTTCCGGCCCTCGGCCTGCGGGTGGTGTCCGTCGGCGTGGACGACGAGGGACCGCTTCCGCAGGACGTGCGGCGCGCGCTGGAGGACGGCGCCCGGGCGCTGGTCGTGACCGCCCGGGCACAGAACCCCACCGGGGCGGCGGTGGGCGCGGCACGTGCCGGGGAACTGAGGGAGGTGCTCGGCCGGCACCCGCAGACGCTGCTGATCGAGGACGACCACGGGCACGGCATGGTCGACCTGCCGCTGCACCCGCTGGCCGGGGCCACCCGCTCCTGGGCGTTCGTCCGCTCGGCGGCCAAGACCTACGGGCCGGACCTGCGGCTCGCGGTGCTCACCGGCGACGGGGTCACCGTCGACCGGGTACGTGGACGCCAGCGGCTCGGCCCCGGGTGGGTGAGCCGGCTGACGCAACGGGCGGTGGTGGAGCTGTGGACCGGCGGCGCGGTGGACCGGGCGGCCGTCGCGGAGTCCTACGGGCGACGGCGAAGGGCGCTGATCGGTGAGCTCACCCGGTGCGGGGTCGAGGCGCAGGGACGCAGCGGCATGAACGTGTGGATCCCGGTCTCCGACGAGACGGGCGCGGTGGCGGGGCTGCTGCAGGCCGGGTGGGCGGTGGCGCCGGGGGCCCGCTTCCGGACGGTCTCCGGGCCGGCGATCCGGGTGACCGTCTCGACGCTCGAGGAGGCCGACATGCCGGAACTGGCCCGCACCGTGGCCCGCGTCCTGAAGGGCGACACGACGCGGGGATACGTCTGACGCCCGTCCCCGCCCCGGTGCCTCCGGCGGACATGGGGCCGCGTCTCCGGCGGACATGGGCCACGGGGACCCCGGACCGGCCCCCGGGGCCTCGTAGCATCGCCGCCATGATGAACCTCGAACGCCTGCGGGTGCTGGACGCCCTCGCGCGGCACGGGTCCGTGGGCGGGGCGGCCGAGGCGTTGCACGTGACGACCTCGGCGGTCTCCCAGCAGCTGGCCAAGCTGGAGCGGGAGGCCGGGGAGCGGCTGCTGGCCCGGCACGGCCGCGGGGTCCGGCTCACCGACGCGGGGCTGCTTCTGGCCGGGCACGCGGCACGGATCCTCGCCCAGGCGGAGCGGGCGCGCGCCGAACTCGAGGCGCGGCGCGGGTCCGTGGCGGGCGAACTGCGGGTGGCGGCGTTCCCGACCGCCGCCCGGGGCCTGCTGCCGGGCGCACTGGCGGCGCTGCGGGCCCGGCACCCCGGGCTGCGGGTGCGGTCCTGGGAGGTCGACCCCGGGGCGGCGGTGGTGGGGGTGGCCCGCGGCGACCACGACCTCGCGGTGGTGCTCGACTGGCACGACCGGCCGCTGGCCGTCCCGGAGGGACTGCGGACGGCCTCGCTGCTCGACGACCCCGCCGAGGCGGCGCTCCCCGCCGGACACCGGCTCGCGGACACGGCGGAGATCGACCTCGCGGAACTCGCCGGCGAGGAGTGGATCACCTGGGGCGCGGGGGAGTTCTGCCACGAGTGGCTGCTGGCCACGCTGCGGGCGCGCGGCGTGGAGCCGGACATCGCCCACCGGGCGCCCGAGACGCACACCCAACTCGCCCTGGTGGCCGCCGGTCTGGGCGTCTGTGTGGTGCCGGCACTGGGGCGCGAGCCGGTGCCGGCCGGCGTGGTGACGGTTCCGCTGCGGCCGCGGGTCTCGCGTCACGTCTACGCGGTCTGGCGGGGCGACGCGGACCGGCGGCCGGCCATCGGCGCGGTCGTCGGCGCACTCCGCGCGCAGGGCGCGCGGGGCGGGGGAGTCGTGCCTGCGTAGGACGAGGGAGTCGTCCCGCCGAGCTCCCCGCCCCGCCCGGGAGTTCAGCCCCGGGGGAGCTTGCGGAAGTCCCAGGACGCGACGGCCTCGGGGGTGAGACGGATCCACGCGTGGCGGTGATCGTGCGGAAGCGCCTCCAATCCGAAGTACTTGCGGGCGAACAGGGCCTCCACCCCCTCGAGTTCGGAGAACGGCTCGCCGACGCGCGGAATCTCCCCGACGAACTCGGCCGTGCCGGAGAGCTCCGCGCCGCGCAACTCGCCGTACTCCTCGCCGGAGTCGACCACCACCGCGACCCGGGGCTCCTTGCGCAGGTCGGCCCAACGGCGGCTGCGCGTCAGGGAGTACAGCCAGAGCGAGGAGCCGTCCCAGACGAACCAGAGCGCGCTGACGTGCGGCGCGCCCTCCGGTGAGACCGTGGCGACGCGGCAGGTGCGTTCCGTGGTGAGGAACGCGTCCAGCTCCTCGGCGGTCATCATGATCTTCCGGCCACGGCGCTGTGTCGCTGCCATCTGCTCCCTTTCGCGGGGGTTGTTGCCGACCCGCACACTCTCACCTCGTCCCCGGCCGGCGGGCAAGGGGAGCCGGTCCGTGTCGCCGACGGTCCCGGCAGGACGGGACCTTCGGCCCTGCGGGAGGGGCCCCACCGGCACGCAGGCGCGGCGGGCGGCAGCCAGGAGATTGGACCCGTCAGCAACCGACGGACCCCGTCGGACACCGCCAGGACCAGTCGGCCGCCGACCGGACCTCACGCGAGGGGAAGTCCTCCCATGACCGTGCACGAGCAACTCCGATCCGACGGCTCCACCTCCCGCCCCGGCGTACCGGCAGCGGCGCCGGCCGCCGCTCCCGAACCGGTGTCGGCCGCCGCGCCCGCACCCGCCCCCGCGTCGGCCTTCGCCCTGGCCGCACTGCGGCTGGCGACCGGGGTCGTGTTCCTCTGGGCCTTCCTCGACAAGACCTTCGGCCTCGGGTACGCCACCGGCTCCGGCAAGGGCTGGATCGACGGCGGCTCGCCCACCGCGGGCTTCCTGGGGCACGTCTCCGTCGGTCCGCTGCAGGAGACCTTCCGCGGCTGGGCCGGGGCGACCTGGGCCGACTGGCTCTTCATGCTCGGCCTGCTGGGCGTCGGGCTGGCGGTCACCGCCGGCGTCGCGCTGCGGCCCGCGGCCCTCGCCGGCGCCGTGATGATGGCGCTGATGTGGGCCGCGGAATGGCCTCCCGCCCGGCAGCTCGCGGACGGCGCTCCCAGCATGTCGACCAATCCCCTTGTCGACTACCACCTGATCTACGCCCTCGTTCTGGTGGTCCTGGCCGTCGCCTCGGCAGGCCGGGTGCTGGGCGCCGGAGCGCTGTGGGCCCGCCTGCCCCTGGTGCGTGACCACCGCTGGCTGCGCTGACCTGGCGCACCCCGGACCGGCCCCTCCCCCCGCCGACGGGACCGGCCGGTCCTCCCCGGGGAGTCCGTGCCCATCGGCCCGGCTCCCCGCGACACCGACGACGGACCACACCACCCCCGCAGGAGGCCACACCATGACCCGCACCATCGTCGCCGCGATCGACGGCTCCCCGGCGAGCCGCTCCGCCGCCGGCTGGGCCGCCCGTGCGGCGGAACTGCGCGGGCTGCCGCTGACACTCGTGAAGGCGTGGGAGCCGCTGCCCGACCGTCTGGCCGCGGCCACCGGGTCCGACCCCGCGACCCTGGAGCACTGGAGCGGCCGGGTCCTGCGTGCGGTCGCCGAGGAGATCACCGGCCGCAACCCCGGCCTGGATGTGTCCGAGCGGCTCGTCGCCGGACGGCCGGCCGAGGCGCTGGCCGAGGCGGCCGCGGAGGCCGAACTCCTGGTGCTCGGCTCGCGTGGCCTGGGACGCGTCGGCGGATTCCTGGTCGGCTCGGTCGGGCAGGCCGTGGTCGCCTCCAGCCGCACCCCCGTGGTCCTGGTGCGCGCGGGGCAGACCGGCGCGGACGAGTACCTGCCGGCGGTTCCGTCCGGCGGGCGCCCCGTCCCCCGGCCCGTCGTCCTGGGCATCGACACCGACAAGCCCGGCGAGGCCGTCACCGCCTTCGCCTTCGAGGAGGCGGCCCGGCGCGGCGCACCGCTGCACGTCGTGCAGAGCTGGGCGCTGCCGCCGTACACCGTCCACGCGGTGGCCGCCGCGGTGGACCTGTACGAGCAGTACACGCGGGAGATGGCCACCCTGCTGACCGAGACGCTGGCGCCCTGGCGGGAGAAGTTCCCCTCGGTCGAGGTGGTCGAGGTCTCGCGCACCGGCGGCGCCGCCGACCACCTGCTGGACGCCGCCGCCGAAGCCTCGCTGGTCGTCGTCGGCCGGCGGATCCGGCGCGGCCCGCTGGGCGTCCACATCGGTCCCGTCACCCACGCGATGCTGCACCACGCGACCACGCCCGTAGCCGTCGTGGCCCACGAGTGACCCCGCGTACGGCAGGCGGGCCGAACGGCCCTCCCGGACCGGGCCGGGCGGCCGGGTCCACGCACCCGGAGGTCCCTCGCGCGATCCCGCGGGCGTCGCCAGAATCGACGTACATCCCCTGTCGGCACCGGGCGAAAGACGGAAACGGCCATGTACCGCAACGACGGATTCCGCGAACTCGACCGGCACGAGAGCCTGCGACTGCTGGGGACCGCCGCCATCGGGCGGATCGTCCACACCCGGCAGGCGCTGCCCGCCGTGCTCCCGGTGAACTTCTGCCTCGACGACGACGGCGCGGTGGTGCTGCGCACCTCGGCCGCCTCAGAACTGGCCCGGGCCGTGGACGGCACCGTGGTGGCCTTCGAGGCCGACGAGGTCGACCGGGCCGCCCGCTCCGGCTGGAGCGTCCTGCTCACCGGCGCCGCCGAGGTGGTGACCGACCCGGCGGAGCACCGGCGGCTGGCGGAGCGGGGCCCGCGCTCCTGGGTGGCCGTGCCGCCGCGGCAGGAGGTCTTCATCCGGATCCTGCCCGAGCTGGTCACCGGCCGCGAGGTCGTCGGCGACCGCTCCCCGCACGACGCGGAGATCGGCGCCTGACCCGCCGCCCGCCGGGCCGGGCGGCCGCCGCCCGGTCCTCGTCCCCGTCCCCGTTCCCCTCGCCCCGCCCGACGCGGGGCCGACCGGCCGGGACGGCAGGGCCGTCCGGCCCTTTCCCGCCCGTGCGAAGCCCGGAGATGCTCGGCGACGGGGCCTGCCGACGACCGGCCGCGCCACATAACGGCGGACCCGCGAGACGGCGAGAAGGCGAGAAGGAGTGAGAAGGAGAGAGATGACGGACACCGGGCGGACCGGCGAGGAGGGCCCGGTGCGGGTCTTCCTGCTCGACGACCACGAGGTGGTGCGGCGCGGGGTGCGCGACCTGCTCGACGACGAGCCGGACATCACCGTGGTCGGAGAGGCCGGCACCGCCGCCCAGGCGCTGGCACGGGTGCCCGCGCTGCGCCCGCAGGTGGCCGTCCTCGACGTGCGGCTGCCGGACGGCGACGGGGTCTCCGTCTGCCGCGAGCTGCGGTCGGCCATGCCCGGCCTGGCGTGCCTGATGCTCACCTCGTTCGACGACGAGGAGGCCCTGCTGGACTCGATCATGGCAGGGGCCGCAGGATATGTACTGAAACAGATCCAGGGCTCCGACCTGATCACCGCCGTCCGCACGGTCGCCCGGGGCAGGTCGCTGCTGGACGCCGGCGCCACGGCGAAGCTGATGGCCCGGCTGCGTGCGGGTGCCGCGCCCGAGCCGGAACCACTGCGGAACCTCACCGACCGGGAGCGTGAAATCCTCGCACTCGTGGGGGAGGGCCTCACCAACCGGCAGATCGGTCAGCGGCTCCACCTCGCGGAGAAGACCGTCAAGAACCACATCTCGCGGTTGCTGGCCAAGCTCGGCGTGGAACGCCGGGTCCAGGCGGCGGTCATCGCCGGCCAGGCCCATGGGCGTCCGGCGCGCGAGCAGTACTGAGAGGTTGACGTGGGCAGCACCGACGAAGTCCCCGAGCCGCCGCGCCTGCGGCTGCCCCAGCTGCAGCTCGACGAACTGCTGCTGGAGGTGCAGGCCCGGCTCGACCTGGCCCGAGGTACCCGGGACCGGGTGCACAGCCTCCTGGAGGCCGTCCTCGCGGTGGGCCGGGAGCTCGACCTGCAGCAGGCGCTCCGCGGCATCGTGGAGGCCGCGGCCGTCCTGGTCGACGCGCGGTACGCGGCGCTCGGCGTGATCGGCCCGGACGGTCAGCGCCTGTCGGCCTTCCACACGGTGGGGGTCGGCGAGGAGGAGGCCGCCGCCATCGGTCCGCTCCCGGAGGGGCACGGCATCCTCGGTGAGCTGATCCGCCGTCCCGAGCCGCTGCGGCTGGGCAAGCTGTCCCAGCACGCCGCCTCCTACGGACTGCCCCCGAACCATCCGCCGATGAACAGCTTCCTGGGCGTCCCGATCCGGGTCCGCGACCAGGTCTTCGGCAACCTGTACCTGACCGAGAAGCGGGGCGGGGCGCAGTTCGACGAGGACGACGAGTCCGTCCTGTCCACGCTGGCCGTCGCGGCCGGTGTCGCCATCGACAACGCCCGCCTGTACGAGGAGTCGCGGCTGCGTGAGCGCTGGCTGCGGGCCAACGCGGAGGTCACCCACAGCCTGATGTCGGGCGTCGGCCGCACCGAGGTGCTCCAACTGGTGGCCGACCGGGCCCGGGAGATCACCGGCGCCGCGCGCGCCGTGGTCGCCGTCCCCGTCGACGGGGACCGGACCCTGCGGGTCGAGCTGGCCACCGGCGCCGGGACCGAGGCGTTCCACGGCGCGGAGATGGCGCCCGGCAGCGGCCTGATAGGCACCGCGTTCTCCTCGGCCGCCCCGGTCACCAGCGACGACATCGCGCACGACGACCGGCTGGCCACCTCCGCCTCCCGCGTCTCCGGGCTGGGCCCCGCCGTCGCCCTCCCCATCGGCACCGGTGACACGGGCGTCAGGGGCGTGGTGATGCTGGTGCGCGAGGCGGGGGAGCCCCTGTTCACGGAGAAGGAGACCGAACCGCTCCAGACCTTCGCCGCGCAGGCCGCCATCGCGATGGAGCTGGCCGACCGGCGGCACGACGCCGAGCGGATGGCCGTCCTCCAGGACCGCGACCGCATCGCCCGCGACCTGCACGACCTGGCGATCCAGCGGCTCTTCGCCACCGGGATGACGCTGCAGAGCGCGGGGCGGTTCATCGACCATCCGCGGGCCTCGGACCGGGTGATCCGCGCGGTCGACGACCTGGACGAGACCATCAAGATCATCCGATCCACCATCTTCGGGCTGCGCTCCCACGGCGACGGGGAGAGCTCCGGGCTGCGGGCCCGGGTGGTCCGTCTCGCCGGCGAGTCCGCCTCCGTCCTCGGCTTCGCGCCCGGCGTGCGGATGCAGGGCCTGGTCGACACGCACGTGCCTCCGCGCATCGCCGACCAGGTCGAGGCCGTCCTCTCCGAGGCCCTCACCAACGTCGCCCGGCACGCCGGGGCGAGCCGAGTGGACGTCGGTCTGGAGACCGACAGCCGGGTGGTGCGGCTCACCGTCACCGACGACGGCGTCGGCATGCCCTCCGGCGGTCGCCGCAGCGGCGTGCGCAACATGACCGAGCGCGCCCAGCAACTGGGCGGGAGCATGGAGTTCAGCACCCCCGAGCAGGGCGGCACCCGCCTGGAGTGGTGCGTGCCGCTGACCGGCACGGGGTGAACCACGGCGGGGCGGACGTTCCTCCCCGGACCCGCCGCGGGGCCCTGGCCCCGCCCTCCGCACGGCTCGCGCGGCCCCGCGATCCGTGAGCCTGGCGCCGTGCGGCTCCCGGATCCGGTCGTCGGGAGCGTCCCGGTCCGCGACGATCACGAGCGGCGGCACCGTATAACCTGGGCGGATGCTCAGCGAAGTCGCAGCCTCCCGCTTCGTGACGCCGCTCCGGGAGGGCGGGTCCATGCCGGCGCTGGTCGAGGCCGACGACCTCGGCCTGTACGTCCTGAAGTTCCGCGGCGCCGGACAGGGCCACAAGACGCTGACCGCCGAGGTGGTGTGCGGCGAGCTGGCGCGGCGGCTCGGGCTGCGGATGCCGCGCCTGGTCGTCGTCGACCTCGACCCGGCGCTGGGTCTGGGCGAGCCGGACCGGGAGGTGCAGGACCTGCTGCGCGGCAGCGGCGGCCTCAACCTCGGGATGGAGTTCCTGAGCGGCGCCGTCGGCTTCGACCCGCTGGCCTTCGAGGTCACCCCGGAGGAGGCCGGACGGATCGTCTGGTTCGACGCGCTGGTCAACAACGTCGACCGCTCCTGGCGCAACCCCAACCTGCTGACCCACCGCGGCGAGCTCTGGCTGATCGACAACGGCGCCACCATGATCTGGCACCACAACTGGCCCGCCGCCGACGCCTCGGCCGCCCGCCCCTACAACGCGTCCGACCACGCCCTCGCCCGCTTCTCCCCGGACGTCGCCGCGGCCGCCGCCGCACTGGCCCCCCTGGTGACCGAGGAACTCCTCGCCGACGTGACGTCGCGGATCCCGGAGAGCTGGCTGCTCGACGAGCCGGGCTTCGACTCGCCCGACGCGCTCCGCCGCGCCTACGCCCGCCCGCTGCTGGCGCGCGCCGCCGTCATCCACGACCGCATCGAGGGACTGAAGTGAGCCGGAACGCCGAAGGCCACGACCGCCACGACGCCGACCGGCAGGTGTTCACCCGCAACGTCGTCGACCGCAGGACCCGCGACCGGCAGGTCTACGAGTACGCCCTGCTGCGGGCCGTGCCCCGCGTCGAGCGGGGGGAGTGCGTCAACGTGGGCGTGCTCCTCTACTGCCGCGGCGAGCGGTTCGTCGCCGCCCGGACCCACCTGGACGAGGCCCGGCTGCTCGCCCTGGACCCCCGCGCCGACGTCGGCGCGGTGCGGGCCGCGCTGCGCGCGGTGGAGGCCGTCTGCGCGGGCGGCGAGGCCGCGGGACCCGCCGCGGACGACGACGCCGGCAAGCGGTTCCGGTGGCTGGTGGCCCCCCGCTCCACCGTCCTCCAGCCCGGCCCGGTGCACACCGGGCTGACCGCCGATCCGGCCGCCGAGGCGGACCGGTTGCTGGACCTGCTCGTCCGGTAGACGCCCGGACGGTCACCCGGCACCGATCAGGTCTCGGTCAGGTGGATCACATCACGCGGTGGCCCGTTGACAGCGGGTGTCCGGGCTTCTAGCGTCACGTCCTGCCGAGGGTACTAAGCGGTCGCTCACCTGCCGGGCGTAGAGTCCGCAGGAGAGACCGCACCGCGGGATCACCGAAGGCGTTCAGGCTTTCCGAGGGCGAGGAGACGCACCCATGTCCACCACTGAGCAGCGAGTCGCAGTCGTCACCGGCGGTGCGCGCGGCATCGGCGCCGCCACCGCCGTCCGGCTGGCCGCCGAGGGCCGCGCCGTCGCGGTCATCGACCTCGACGAGGCCAACTGCAAGGACGTCGTCGACGAGATCACCGCGGCCGGCGGCAAGGCGATCGGCGTCGGCTGCGACGTGTCCGACGAGGCGCAGGTCGAGGCCGCCGTGGCCCGCATCGCCGAGGAACTCGGCGCGCCGACCATCCTGGTCAACAACGCGGGCGTGCTCCGCGACAACCTGCTCTTCAAGATGAGCGCCCTGGACTGGGACACCGTCATGGGCGTACACCTCAAGGGCGCCTTCCTGATGGCCCGCGCCTGCCAGAAGTACATGGTGGACGCCAAGTTCGGCCGCATCGTGAACCTGTCCTCCTCCTCGGCCCTGGGCAACCGCGGCCAGGCCAACTACTCCGCCGCCAAGGCCGGTCTGCAGGGCTTCACCAAGACCCTCGCCAAGGAGCTCGGCAAGTTCGGCGTCACCGCCAACGCCGTCGCCCCCGGTTTCATCGCCACCGAGATGACCAAGGCCACCTCCGAGCGCGTGGGCGTGGACTTCGAGGACTTCAAGAAGGGCGCCGCCGCGATGATCCCGGTCCAGCGGGTCGGCGTCCCCGAGGACATCGCCAACGCCGTCGCCTTCTTCACGGGCGAGCAGGCCGGCTTCGTCTCCGGCCAGGTCCTGTACGTCGCCGGCGGCCCGCTCAACTGACGCCGGGCCGCAAGGTACCGGGACACGGAGGTAACACCCCCATGACCGAACTGACCGAACTGCCCGAGCTCTCCGGCAAGGTCGCCGTCATCACCGGCGCCAGCCGGGGCATCGGCTTCGGCATCGCCGAGGCGTTCGTCGCCCGCGGTGACCGCGTCTGCATCACCGGACGCAACGAGGAGGCGCTGAAGGAGGCCGTGGAGCGCCTCGGTTCCGAGCGCGCCATCGGCGTCGCCGGCAAGGCCCACGACCTGGCGCACCAGGACGCGGTCGTCGCCGCCACCATGGAGGCGTTCGGCCGGGTCGACCACCTGGTCAACAACGCCGGCACCAACCCGGTCTTCGGGCCGATCGCCGACCTCGACCTGGCGGTCGCCCGCAAGGTCTTCGAGACCAACGTGATCTCCGCGCTCGGCTTCGCCCAGAAGACCTGGGCCGCCTGGCAGCGGGACAACGGGGGCACCATCGTCAACATCGCCTCGGTGGCCGGCGTGCAGGCCTCGCCCTTCATCGGCGCGTACGGCATCAGCAAGGCCGCGATGATCAACCTGACCCTGCAGTTGGCGCACGAGTTCTCGCCGCAGGTACGGGTCAACTCCATCGCGCCCGGCGTGATCAAGACCAAGTTCGCCGAGGCGCTGTACGAGAACCGCGAGGCCGAGGTCGCCGCGGGCTACCCGCTCGGCCGGCTCGGCGTGCCCGAGGACATCGGCGGCGTCGCCGCCTTCCTGACCTCGGACGCCTCCGGCTGGATGACCGGCCAGAACCTGGTGGTCGAGGGCGGTCTCTTCCTCAACGCCGGCGTCGCCTGACACGAGGCACCCAGAAAGCGGGCGGGGGCCCGGTGACCGGCCGGCACACGGCGGGTCACCGGGCCCCCGCCGTGTGCCGGCCCGCCGTCCGCGCCCCTCACGCGCTCCGGGGCGCCGGTACGGTTGTCGGTGGGCGGCTGTAGGTTCCAGACCTGGAAGTGACCGCACACCGGAGGACGTTGACGTGACCGACATCGCCATGCTGCCCGAGTCCTGGCGCGGGGTACTGGGCGGCGAACTGGAACAGCCCTACTTCAAGGAGCTGACCGAGTTCGTCGAGAAGGAGCGGGCGAACGGCCCCGTCTACCCGCCCCGCGAGGAGGTCTTCGCGGCCCTGGAGGCGACGCCGTACGACAAGGTCAAGGTCCTCGTCCTCGGCCAGGACCCGTACCACGGCCCCGGCCAGGGCCACGGCCTGTGCTTCTCCGTGCGACCGGGTGTGCGGACGCCCCCGTCGCTGCGGAACATCTACAAGGAGATGCAGGCCGAGCTCGGCCACCCCGTCCCCGACAACGGCTACCTGATGCCCTGGGCCGAGCAGGGCGTGCTGCTGCTCAACGCGGTGCTCACGGTCCGCGAGAGCGAGCCCAACTCGCACAAGGGCAAGGGCTGGGAGAAGTTCACCGACGCGGTGATCCGCGCGGTCGTCGAGCGGCCCGACCCGGCCGTCTTCGTGCTGTGGGGGGCCTACGCCCAGAAGAAGCTGCCGCTGATCGACGAGAACCGGCACGCGGTGGTGAAGGGAGCGCACCCCTCGCCGCTGTCCGCCAAGAAGTTCTTCGGATCGCGCCCCTTCACCCAGATCGACGAGGCGATCGCGGCCCAGGGCCACGAGCCGATCGACTGGCGCATCCCCGACCTGGGCTGACGCCCACCCGGGCCGACGTCGACCTCGGCTCACCCCGACCCGCGCACGGCGCCGGACGCGACCCTGCGTCCGGTGCCGTGCGGGTCCACGGCCGGCGCCCGCCCGGTCCCTGCTCCCGCCCCCGCGCGGGAGCGCTCTGCCGCCGACCGGACGGCGTCACCGGGCGGGGCGACCCCGGTGGCCCTAGCGTCGACCGCGGGACCGCCGCGCGGCGGTCCCGCCGGTCAGGCCGGGAACGGCGGGCGACGGAGGGCGCGATGGAGCTTCAGGAACGGGACGCGGGCGCGGTCGGCGTGACGACGCGGATCGGTCAGGCCGTGCTGCTGCACCACGGCGGCGACCGGGAGGAGGCACGCGGCCGCTTCCTCGGCCTCTGGCAGGAGATCGGCGCGGACGGCGACGCCTTCCACCGCTGCGCCCTCGCCCACTACCTCGCCGACACCCAGGACGACCCCGCCGACGAACTCGCCTGGGACCTGCGGGCGCTGTCCGCGGCCGAGGAGCTGATGGAGGCGGTCCGGTCGCTGTACCCCTCGCTGCACCTGAACGTCGCGGCCGACTACGCCAAGCTGGGCTGCCCCGAGGCCGCCCGCAGCCACCTCCACCGTGCCCGGCGCGCGGCCCAGGACCTGCCGGCGGACAGCTACGGCACGCGGGTGCGCGAGGAGATCCGGGAGCTGGAGGCCGGCCTGGAACCCTGACGCGCCCGCGTGCCGTAGCCGTGGCCGTAGGTGTGCTCGGGCTACTTGGTGGCGCGGTTCTGCATCCTGCGGCAGATCGCCTCCTCGGCGCTGCCCTGACTCCAGCCGCCGTACTCGGTGCCGATGCCGCAGGCGTCGACCGAGCCGCCCTTCGGACGGCGCGGCCGGTCCGGTCGGCCCGCCGCGTCCCGGGCACGCTCGCCGGAACGGTGCCCGGCACCCTCGTCCCGGTCCCGGTCGGGACCCCGGCCGCCGGAACCACCCTCGCGCGGTCCCTTGCCCTCCTTGGCGCTCTTCGAGGACGTGCCGCCGTCCCCGCCCTTGCCGTCCTCGCCCTCCTCGGCGTCCTTGCGGCGGTCGGAGTCCTTACCGTCCTTGCCGCCTTTGCCGCTCCTGCCGTCGGCGCGGTCCTTCGCGTCCTTGCCGTCCCCGGAGCCCTTCTTCGTGCCTTCCACGTCCTCCGCGGCGGCGGAACCCACGGGCAGCGGTGCGCCCTGGCCGTCCGGGCCGGGCACCGAGCGGGCGGACGGGGCTCCCGACACCCCGGGGGAGGGGCCGGTGGAAGGAACCGTCACACAGCCGGAGAGCGCGGCGCAGGCGGTGACGAGAAGCAGTGCGGTGGTGGTCGTCGTTCGCTTCACCCTCGTCACTCTGGCGGCTGCGGGACGGGCGGGGACAGCCGACAGGCGGGCGGTCCCTTCGTAAGGGTGACGTGGCGTCTTCGGGGTTGCCGCGTCGACGCCGACCGCGTGGGCGCCGCGGCGCGGCCCACGCCCCGTCCCGGCTTCCCGCCGTGGTCGGCGGTCAGGGGTCGGCGCTCAACGGTCGCGTCGCGCGCGGAGCCGGGCCGCGGCCGCCGTGGCGGCCAGGGCGGCGAGGACGCCCGCCGCGCACGGCAGCGGCCACGCGCCCCACGTCGTGTACAGCGTGGCGCCGGGCCCGGCCAGGTGGACGGTGTGCACCGAGACTCCGCGCTCGGAGGTGCCGAGCCGCGGCCCCACCGCGCGCCCGGAACCGTCGTACACCGCGGAGACCCCGGTCAGGGTGGCGTGGGCCGTCGGGACGCCGGTCTCCGCCGCCCGCAGTGCCGCCAGCGAGGCGTGCTGTTCGGGGGCCCAGGTTCGCTGGAAGGTGGAGGTGGAGGACTGGACGACCAGCAGCCCCGCGCCCTCGGCCGCCAGATGACGGCTCATGTCGGGGAACGCGGACTCGAAGCAGACCAGCGGCCCCAGCCGCAGCCCGGGCGCGGCGTCCATCACCACCGGGGCCGTTCCGCGACGGCGGTCCTCGTCGGCCGCGCGCCCCACCGAGGTGGCCCACCCGAGCATCGACCGCAGGGGGACGTACTCGCCGAACGGGACCAGCCGCATCTTGTCGTAACGGTCTCCGGTGGGGCCCTCCGGACCGATCAGCACCGAGCTCTTGAAGATCCCGGGACGGTCCGAGCGGCGGGCGTCCACGTTCACCAGCAACGGCGCGCCGGTCTCACGGGACAGCGCGGCGAGCCTGCGAGCGAGGTCGGGACGGGTCGCCAGGTCCTCGCCCACGCTGCTCTCGCCCCAGACCACCAGGTCCAGCTCCTCGCCGCGCAGGGCCGGCTCACGGGTGAACCGTTCCTGGAGAGCGAACCGCCGCTCGGGGCCGTCCGCGCCGCTCACGACACCGGGCTGGACCAGCGCGATCCGGGCCGTGCCGCCCGGCGCGGGCCGGGGGGCCCAGGCCCAGGCGCTCGCGGTGGCCACCGCCACCACGGCCAGCGCCGCCGCCGCGACCCGCCGGGCCGAGCCGACGGCGAGCAGCAGCGTGACGGCGGTGTTGACGCAGACCAGCAGCAGGCTCAGCAGCCACACCCCGCCCACCGAGGCGAGAGCGAGCGCCGGAGCCGTCTGCCACTGGCTCGCCCCCAGCATCGCCCAGGGACCGCCGAGCCCTTGCCAGGACCGCACCAGTTCGATCATCAGCCAGCCGGAGGGCAGCGCGAGCAGCGCCGCCACGGCCCGCCGGGCGGACGGAGCGCCGGTCAGCAGCCGCCGGGCCAGCGCGCCCCAGGGCGCCCACAGCGCCCCGAGCAGCGCGGCGAGCACCGGCGTGAAGACGTGCAGGCTCGGCAGCAGCCAGTGGTGGGCGGCGAGCATCAGGCCGAAGCCGCCGCACCAGCCGTCCAGCGCGGCCCGCCCGCCGGTCGGCGCGGTCCGGATCAGCAGCAGCCAGGGGACCAGCACGACGGGGGCCGACCACCACCAGTCGGGCTCCGGGAACGCGAGCACGGGCAGCGCGCCCGCCGCGGCGGCCACCACGGGCCGCCGCCAGGAGGAGATCGCCCACCGCCCGGCCTTCACGCCCTCAGGGTGCCCGCCCCGCGGCGGATGAGACGGGTGCGGCGGAAGGAACCGGCCCGCGGAAATGCGTGGCGGCGGGCAGGGCGCCCGGGGCAGGCTGACCGGATGAATGACGAGACCGGCGTGGACACCCTCCCGCGCCACCAGGTCAGGGCGGACTGGTCCGAGGACGCCGTCACCGTGTACCAGGCCTACCGGCCGGAGATCGGAGGTCCGGCCGCGCGCGCCGGCCGCTTCCCGGCGGCCTGGAAGCGTGACCGGATGACCTGGATCAAGCCGTCCTTCCTCTGGATGATGTACCGCTGCGGCTGGGCCACCAAGGAGGGACAGGAGACCGTGCTGGCCGTGCGGATCCGCCGGGAGGGCTTCGAGTGGGCGCTGCGCAACGCCTGCCTCTCGCACTACGTGCGCGGCCTGCACCAGGACCGGGCGTCCTGGAGCCGGGAGCTGCGGCGGGCGCCCGCGCGGGTGCAGTGGGACCCCGAACGGGACCTGCGGATGCGGCCGCTGCCCCACCGGTCGCTGCAACTGGGCCTCGCGGGCGAGGCGGCGGCCCGGTACGCGGACGAGTGGATCCTGGGCATCGAGGACGTGACACCGCTGGCGCACCAGATCAAGGCGCTGCTGACGGCGGGGGACGTCGAGGGGGCCGGGGCGCTGCTGCCCGCGGAGCGGGAGTACCCGCTCGACCGGGAGGCCTGCGCCCACCTGCTGCGCTGAGGCGCGCCTACGGACGGACGGCCGGGTCCGACGGCGCCAGGCTGCGCAGGACGTCGAACTCGTTGCCCTCGGGGTCGGCCATGACCACCCAGCTCCGGCCCGAGCCCTGACCCACGTCGACCCGGGTGGCGCCGAGGGCGAGCAGCCTGGCCACCTCGTCGGCGGTGCTGCAGTCGACCGGGCTGACGTCGAGATGCAGCCGGTTCTTCACGGTCCTGCCCTCGGGCACCTGGACGAACACCAGGGTGGGCGCCATCTGGCGGGCGCGTACCTCCTCGACGGTCGGCACCCAGGAGCCGATCTCGACCTGGCCCTCGGCCCGGTCGATCACCTGGAAGCCGAGGACCGCGCACCAGAAGGCCGCGAGCCGCTCGGCGTCGCGGCAGTCGACCACCAACTCGGTGAACCTGCTGGTCATGTTCCCCTCCTGAACGACCGTACGGCGAAGGAACGATCAGCCTATCGACCGTGCCCTCCGAGCGGCCCCCGCTCAGGGAAGCAGACGTTGTTCCTTGGCCGCGGCGACGGCGCCGGCCCGGTTGTCGACGCCGAGTTTGTCGTAGACGCGGCTCAGATGGGTCTTCACGGTCGCCTCGCTGATGAACAGGGCGCGGGCGATCTCGCGGTTGGCCAGGCCCTGGGCGAGCTGGGCCAGGATGTCGAGTTCGCGGGCGGTGAGCGTCGGCCGGGGAGTGCGCATCGCCGCCACCATGCGGCCGGCGATCGGCGCGGAGAGCGCGGTGCGGCCCTGCGCCGCGGCACGGATCGCGGAGAACAGCTCCTCCGGCCGCTCGGCCTTCAGCAGGTACCCGGTCGCGCCGGCCTCCAGCGCCCGGGTGACGTCGGCGTCCGTGTCGTAGGTGGTGAGGACCAGCACGCGCGGGGCGCCGGGCCGGGCGGTGATGCGGCGGGTGGCCTCGATGCCGTCCGTGCCGGGACCGAGCTGAAGGTCCATCAGCACGACGTGCGGCGCCAGCCGGTCGGCGAGGACCACGGCCTCGTCGCCGCCGGCGGCCTCGCCGACGACCTCGATGCCGTCGGCGCTGGACAACAGGGCCCGTAGCCCGGCCCGCACGACGGCGTGGTCGTCGCAGACCAGCACCCGCGCGACAGGTTCGGCGGCTGAAGGGGCGGGGGAGGTCATCGGGACTCCGGCGGGGTGAGGGGGATCGAGGCGGTGAGCACGGTGCCCTCGCCCGGGGCGGACTCCACGGTCAGAGTGCCGCCCAGCTGCGCGACACGGGCACGCATCGCGGGCAGCCCGTGGCCGCCCTCACGGCCGGGCGCGGGGAGCCCGCCCGGATCGAAACCGCGACCGTCGTCCGCGACGTCCAGCACCACCTGGTCGTCGAGATAGCTGAGGGTGACGGCGGCCCGGGTCGCTCCCGCGTGCTGCCGCACGTTGGCCAGCGCCCCCTGCGCGACGCGCAGCAGCGCGGCCTCGCCCCGCTCGGGCAGGGGCAGGGGCACCCCCTCGATGTGGTGGCGCACGGTGAGACCGTCCTTCGTCCCGCGCTCGGCGAGCCGGCGCAGCGCGGCGAGGAGCGAGCCGCCGTCCGCCAGATCGGCCGGCGCCAGGTCGTGCACGAAACGGCGGGCCTCGGCCAGGTCGCGGCCCGCGCCCCGGGCGGCCTCCCGCACGAGCTCGAGCGCCGCCGCCGGGTCGGTCGCCCACACGCGCTCGGAGGCCTGCAGCAGCATCCTCCGACTCGACAGCCCCTGGGCGAGGGTGTCGTGGATCTCCATCGACAGCCGTGCCCGCTCGGCCAGCGCGCCCTCGCGGCGCTCGGTGGCCGCGAGCTCGCGCCGGGTGCGCAGCAGGTCCTCGATGAGGGCGCGCCGCCGCTCCGCCTGCCGTTCCATGTGCAGGAAGACGCCGGTCATCAGCGCGGCGACGGCGGGCGGGGTGACCAGGACCGCCGGGTCGAAGCCGTCGCTCAGCCGTTGCAGCGACACCACGACGAGGACCGTGAGCAGGCACGCCAGCGGGATCGCCGCGCCGGCCGGCAGGGAACGCAGCGCCAGGATGAGCAACGGGGCCGCGCACCAGGCGAAGCTGGGCGCCAGCAGGGTCAGGACCGACCAGGCCGCCACCACCGCCACCAGCCACACGAGCGGGCGGGAGGCGGGCCGGTCCCGC
The DNA here is from genome assembly GCF_040295685.1 of Streptomyces sp. NPDC002734. Taxonomy (NCBI): domain Bacteria; kingdom Bacillati; phylum Actinomycetota; class Actinomycetes; order Kitasatosporales; family Streptomycetaceae; genus Streptomyces; species Streptomyces sp. NPDC002734. The sequence continues at coordinate 1,376 of NZ_JBEOVU010000047.1, read as the reverse complement.
CCACGGGCCGGACCGGCCACCGGGCCGAGGGCGTAGAGCAGGGCCAGCAGCGCCGCCGCCGCGACCACCGAGGTCACACCGGGGCCCGGCGGATGGCGCAGCAGATAGCGGGCGAGCGAGCCGCCCAGCAGCGCGTAGAAGGCGAGGTGCACCACCGGCCCGAGCCAGCGCGCGTCCGGGTCCGCCGCCGGATCCGCAACCGGGTCCGCCGCCGGATCCGCAACCGGATCCGCAACCGGATCCGCAACCGGATCCGCAACCGGATCCGCCGCCGGGTCCGAGGTCTCGGGGGACCGGTGCCGTGTGTGCCGCATGGGTGTTTCCTCGCGTCCGCCTCGGGCCGGGCGACCCTGACCCCGTCCGGGCTCCCGCCCGTCCTCGCTGCTGCCGGCCCCTCCTCGCGAGCCGGCCGGAGCGACGGGGCCGTCCGGCCGCAGGGGCCGGGGACCGTCGCTCCCTCCAGGTAAACCCGCGCGGGCGGTGCGCGCATCAGCCGTTCGGATGACAGCCCCGTCAACCGTCGGCACCCGCGTGACCAGCCGGAACGCCGACGCCCGGGGGCCGGGTGCGCTCCGAGGATGGATGGCGAGAGGCCGGGGAGCGAGGTTCCCCGGACGACTGACGAGGAGCTGTTCATGACGAAGAGGACGACCCTGCGCACCCGTGTCCTGCTGGGTACGGTCGCCGCCGCCGCGCTGGGCGCCGGTACGGTCGGCGCCGTGACCGCGAACGCCGCCGGCCCCGCGCCCGCCGCGGCGGCCGCCGTGGCGAAGGGCCGGGACACCACGCAGACCACGCATCTGTCGGCCGATGCCGCCCTCCGGGCCGCACAGGCCGCGCTGGACGCCGCGGAGGACGCGGACCAGAAGGTGACGGTCGCCGTCGTGGACCGCAACGGCAACACCGTGGTGACCCTGCGGGGCGACGGCGCCGGTCCCCAGTCCTACGACTCGGCGGTGCGCAAGGCGTACACGGCCGTCTCCTGGAACGCGCCCACCTCGGTGCTCGCCGGGCGGCTGGACCAGGCCCCGAACCTGAAGGACATCCCGAACACCCTCTTCCTGGCCGGTGGCGCGCCGGTCACCGCCAAGGGCGCCCCGATCGCGGGCATCGGTGTCGCCGGGGCCCCGTCCGGCGACCTGGACGAGAAGTTCGCGCAGGCGGGCGTGGCCGCGCTCGGCAGGTGAACCGGTGCGGCGGCGCCCGGCCGGGACCGGGCGCCGCCGCCCGCACGAACGCGCGTGGCGGCCGAGCCGGTCTAGGGCCTGTCCGGCGGATCACGCACGTGGGTCGCGGGGTCTGGCACGCACGTCTGCGGCGTTGTCGTCGGTCGACGACGCTCCGCGTCGCCTCCCTCCTCCGCCTTGCAGCCGCAC
>NZ_JBEOVU010000046.1:0-49425 GCF_040295685.1 Streptomyces sp. NPDC002734 | reverse complement strand
CCGTGCACACCGCCGGAGACACCGCAGTCCACGAAGCCGATGCCCTTCTCGGCCAGCTCCGCGGCGTGCTTCTCGTCGTCCGTCCAGCGCGAGTTGCCGCCGTCGACCACCACGTCACCGGCGTCGAGCAGACCGGAGAGCTCGTCGATCACGGACTGGGTCGGCGGGCCGGCCGGGACCATCACCCACACCACGCGCGGCGCGGTCAGCGAGTCGGCCAGTTCGGCCAGGCTCGCCACGTCGGAGAGATCCGGGTCGCGGTCGTACCCGATGACCTCGTGACCCGCCCGGCGGATGCGCTCGCGCATGTTGCCGCCCATCTTGCCGAGACCGATGAGTCCGAGCTGCATGTCGTTCACTTCTTCCTGTGGTTCGGGGGTTCGCCTGCCGTCAGACGGCTCGCGACTCCGCGGGAGAGCCGGCGGAACCGGACGTCTCCCCGGCGTCGCGCAGGGCGATCTCGTACATGTCGTCGGCGTCCAGGCGCCGCAGTTCCTCGGCGATCAGCTCCGAGGTGGGCCGGATCTTCAGCGCCAGGCTGCGCGGCGGCTGGCCGGGCAGGGTGAGCGTGGCGAGCGGGCCGTCCCCACGGACCACGGACACCTCGCCGCCTTCGGTGTCCAGCCGCACCGCCGTGATCGCCGGACCCGCCGACGGCCCCACCTCGCCGGGAACCCCCAGCCGGGCGCGCAGCCAGCGCACCAGCAGTTCCGCGCTCGGATTGCCCGGCTCCGCCTCGACGGCCACCGCGCGCACCGGCGCGTGCTCCTGGTCCAGCGCGGCGGCGAGCGCCGAACGCCACAGCGTCAGCCGGGTCCACGCCAGGTCCGTGTCGCCCGGCGCGTACGCGGCGGCCCGCTTCTCCAGCTCCGCCAGCGGGTCCGGGCACGCGTCCATGTCGGTGATCCGGCGCTGGGCCAGCGCGCCCAGCGGGTTCTCCGACGGGTTGTCGGGAGCGTCCACCGGCCACCACACCACCACCGGCGCGTCCGGCAGCAGCAGGGGCAGCACCACCGACTGGGCGTGGTCGCGCACCTCGCCGTAGAGCCGCAGCACCACCGTCTCGCCCGGCCCGGCGTCGGCCGCCAGCCGTACCTCCGCGTCCAGCCGCGAGTGGGTACGGTCGCGCGGGCTGCGCGGATGACGGCGGATCACCACCACGGTGCGCGAGGGGTGTTCCTGCGAGGCCTGCTGCGCCGCCCTCATGGCGTCGTAGGCGTACTCCTCGTCGATCACGACCACCATGGTCAGCACCATGCCGACGGCAGGCGTGCCCGAGGCCCTGCGGGCCTGGAGCAGCGCCTTGTTGACGTTTCCGGCCGTGGTGTCGTTGAGGTCCAATTTCATGGCCTGCGCCAGCTCCGTCCGTCTCGTGCGAGCATCTCGTCGGCCTCCGGGGGACCCCAGCTGCCCGCCGGGTACTTGGCGGGCACACCGTGGGTGGCCCAGTACTCCTCGATCGGGTCCAGGATCCGCCAGGACTCCTCGACCTCCTCGGTGCGCGGGAACAGGTTGGCGTCGCCCAGCAGCACGTCCAGGATGAGCCGTTCGTAGGCCTCCGGGCTGGACTCGGTGAAGGACTCGCCGTAGGCGAAGTCCATCGAGACGTCCCGGATCTCCATGGAGGTGCCCGGCACCTTGGAACCGAACCGTACCGTCATGCCCTCGTCCGGCTGGACCCGGATCACGATCGCGTTGGAACCGAGCTCCTCGGTCGCCGTCGAGTCGAACGGCGAGTACGGGGCGCGCTGGAAGACCACCGCGATCTCGGTGACCCGGCGCCCCAGACGCTTGCCGGTGCGCAGGTAGAACGGGACGCCCGCCCACCGCCGGTTGTCGATCTCCAGCTTGATCGCGGCGTAGGTGTCGGTCATGGAGGACGGGTCGATGCCGTCCTCCTCCAGATAGCCCAGCACCCGCTCGCCGCCCTGCCAGCTCCCCGTGTACTGGCCGCGCACCGTGTGCTCGCCCAGGTCCTGCGGAAGCTGGACCGCCTTGAGGATCTTGAGCTTCTCGGTGAGCAGCGACTCGGCGTCGAAGGCGGCGGGCTCCTCCATCGCGGTCAGCGCCAGCAGCTGCAGCAGGTGGTTCTGGATCACGTCCCGGGCCGAGCCGATGCCGTCGTAGTAGCCGGCCCGGCCGCCGATGCCGATGTCCTCGGCCATCGTGATCTGCACGTGGTCCACGTACGACCGGCTCCAGACAGGTTCGAACATCTGGTTGGCGAAGCGGAGCGCCAGGATGTTCTGGACGGTCTCCTTGCCGAGGTAGTGGTCGATCCGGAACACCTGGTCGGGGGCGAAGACCTCGTGCACCAGCGCGTTCAGGGCGCGGGCGCTGGCCAGGCCGTGGCCGAACGGCTTCTCGATGACCGCGCGCCGCCAGGAACCCGCAGGAGCCTCGGCCAGTCCGTGCTTCTCCAGCTGCTGCACCACCCGGGGGAAGAACCGGGGCGGCACCGACAGGTAGAAGGCGTAGTTGCCGCTGGTGCCGCGCGAGGTGTCCAGCTGCTCCACGGCCTCGCGCAGCTGCTCGAAGGCGTGGTCGTCGTCGAAGTCGCCCGGCACGAAGTGCATGCCCTGGGCCAGCTGCTGCCAGACCTCCTCCCGGAAGGGGGTGCGCGCGTGCTGCTCCACGGCGTCGTGCACCACCTGGGCGAAGTCCTGGTCGGCCCACTCACGCCGGGCGAAGCCGACCAGCGAGAAGCCCGGTGGCAGCAGCCCCCGGTTGGCGAGGTCGTACACCGCGGGCATCAGCTTCTTGCGGGACAGGTCGCCCGTGACGCCGAAGATGACGAGTCCGGACGGGCCCGCGATCCGGGGGAGCCGGCGGTCGCGGGGATCGCGCAACGGGTTGACCCGGCCCAGGAGAGGGCCGCCGGCCCCGCGCGGCGCGGCGCCCACCGTTCCGGTCGCTTCGGTCAATGTGATCATCTACTTTCTCGTCGGACGGGTAGAGGCCGAGTACCGCGCCCTGGGGCGGCCATGCGGGCGCGGTGCCCGCCCGCACCATCCGGGCAGGTCAGGACGGGGTCGCCGGTCACCCCGGAAGGGGTTCCCGTCCTGACGCCGCCCCACACCGCGCCGGGCCACGCGTCCCTCCCACAGGCCCCCGCGTTAGGTTGGCGGGATGAGGCTCACGATCGTTGGTGGGGGCGGCTTCCGCGTGCCGCTCGTGTACGGAGCGCTGCTGGCCGACCGGGCACCCGGGCGCGTCACCCGCGTGGTGCTGCACGACGTCGACGCCGGGCGGCTGGCCGCCGTCGGCCGGGTGCTCGCCGAGCAGGCCCGGGAGGTGCCCGACGCGCCCGAGGTGGTCACCACCACGGACCTGGACGAGGCGCTGACCGGAGCGGACTTCGTCTTCTCGGCGATGCGGGTCGGCGGCCCGGAGGGCCGGGCCGCGGACGAGCGCGTCGCCCTGGCCGAGGGCGTCCTCGGCCAGGAGACCGTCGGGGCCGGCGGCATCGCCTTCGGCCTGCGCACCGTCCCCGTGGCGGTCGACCTGGCCCGCCGGGTGCGGCGCCTCGCCCCGGACGCCTGGGTCATCAACTTCACCAACCCGGCCGGCCTGGTCACCGAGGCGATGTCCCGCACCCTCGGCGACCGGGTGATCGGCATCTGCGACTCCCCGGTGGGCCTCGGACGCCGCCTCGCCCGGGTCCTCGGCGTCGACCCGGCCCGCGCCTTCGTCGACTACGCCGGCCTCAACCACCTCGGCTGGGTCCGCGCCGTGCGCGTGGACGGCCGCGACCAGCTGCCCCGGCTGCTCGCCGACCGCGCGCTGCTGGAATCGTTCGAGGAGGGCCGGCTGTTCGGCGCCGACTGGCTGCGCGCGCTGGGCGCGATCCCCAACGAGTACCTGCACTACTACTACTTCAACCGGGAGACCGTCGACGCCTACCGGCGGGCCGAACGCACCCGCGGGGTCTTCCTGCGCGACCAGCAGGACCGCTTCTACGCCGAGGCCGGCCGGCCCGGAGCGCCCGCCCTCCAGCTGTGGAACCGCACCCGCGCGGAGCGGGAGGCCACCTACATGGCGGAGAACCGGGACGCGGCGGGGGCCGGGGAGCGCGAGGAGGAGGACCTCTCCGGCGGCTACGAGAAGGTGGCCCTCGCCCTGATGCGGGCCATCGCCCGGGACGAGCGGGCCACCCTGGTCCTCAACGTCCGCAACCGCGGCGCCCTGCCCGGGCAGGACGACGACGCGGTGGTCGAGATCCCGTGCCTGGTGGACGCGAACGGAGCGCACCCGCCGGCCGCCGCCCCCCTGCCGCAGCACGCGGCAGCCCTGGTGTCCGCGGTCAAGGCGGTGGACCGGGAAGTGATCACCGCGGCCCTGACGGGCTCCCGGGCCGCCGCGGTTAAGGCCTTCGCGCTGCACCCGCTGATCGACTCCGTCGCCGTCGCCCGGCGGCTGATGGACGGTTACCAGGAAGCCCATCCGGGCCTCACTCGTTTCGAGTGAGGCCCGGCTCCGGCTCCCCCCGCATGGTGGGGCGGACGGCCGCGCTCCCCCCGGGCGCGGCCACCCGCCCCATCCCCCGCACCGTTAAGAGCGCCGGACACGCGGATTGATACACCCCCGCGGAAAAAAATTCCGCGGACGTCCGTACGGCCCCCGCCGGCGTCCCTCCGAGGCCCTCGACCGGGCCCGGCTCAGGCGGGCGCGACCGCCGTCGTGGACGAGGAGGAGGCCGCGACGGCCCCGGCGGCGGGTGGCGCCGCCTGCGCCGGGACGGTCACCGCGGCGGCCGGCGCGGGGTCCTCGTCGCGGACCGGCCCCGCCGCCCGCAGACGCTGAGGGGCCGCCACCACGGCGTAGTCGGCGCCCAGGAAGGGCGGCTCCAGGTTCCCCGGGTCCTCGCCCAGGGCCAGCCGGACGGCGGCCCAGGGCGCGTTGAGGCCGCACAGGGACAGCTGGTGCAGCCCGCCGGCCGGCCGCGTGTTGACGTCGAGGAGAACCGGTTCCTCACCGAACTCGCGGAACTGGATGTTCGACAGGTGGTGCAGGCCGAACCGCTCGGCGACCAGGCGCGCCGGGGCGAGCCACCGCTCGTCCAGGGTGAACCCGCGGCGCCGGCCGTTCTTGGTGCGGCCCACCGCCATCCGCACCCGGTCGTCCGTCCCGGTGAGGCAGTCCACCGACACCTCCGGCTCCTCCAGCCTCGGCATCACCAGCCAGTCGACCTCCTCGCCGCTCTCGCGCAGCGCGCCCAGCACCATGGCCAGCGGCACGCGTGGGCTCGGGAAGCCGTCGAGCTGGTCCGTCGAGAACGGCTCGCGGGTGACGACCCGGTAGCCCACGCCGCCCGCGCCGGCGGCCGGCTTGAAGCAGGCCTGGTGCCCGTCCGCCTCCAGCTTCTCGACGGCGGTGAGCAGTTCGTCCGCGGTGCGCACCCGGAACCACGGCGGGACCGGCACGCCCAGCTCTGCCACCCGCTCGTAGGCGGTCGCCTTGTCCTGGAACGCCGCCACCCCTCGCGCGGCCGGTGCCAGCAGGGCCGTGCCCACGGCCTCGAACTCCGCGCGGTGGGCGACGACCGCCTCCTGGTGCAGCCGCGGCACGAACACGTCGATGCCGCGCCGCACGCACTGGTCCAGCGCGAACTCGGCGTACGCGGCGGGGGAGAGACCCTCGGGCTCCATCGCCGCGGTGTCCGCGGCGGCGAGCACCGGCGAGTCGGGGTCGCCGTGGGTGGCGTGGATCTCCACCGCCCGGTCCTGCGGATTTCTCCGCAGCTGTTCCACGAAGAAGACGTTCTCCGCGTACGTGCGGTTGAGCCAGACGCGTACGCGAGAGATCATTCAGGCCGCCCTTCAGGTGTGCGGGCACGGCGAGGCAGCCGGGCCCTGCCGGGGAACACGCGGGTAGGGACACCGGGCCGCGAGGAGAGGGCCGGGGGCCCGGTGCGACGGTGTCGGGCCGATCATAGAGCTTCACGGGACGCGTACCGCTACGGGCGTGTTACGGCTTCTCCTCCCGCGTGTCGCCTTCTCCTCCCGCGTGTCGCCCCGTTCCGGGCGGCGTGGAGGAGTCCGCCCGATCCACGTTTCCTTCCGTGCGCGAGGGCTACTCGCGCCGCATGCAGACAACCGAACGTGACGAGATGTGCACGGAGAGTCGCGGGCCCGGGCGGGTCGCCTTGCTGCTGGACGGCCTGGAGCGGTGGGGCGGGGCCGACCGGCTGGCGGACGCGGTGCAGAAGGTGGTGCGGGCGGCGCCCCTGGGACGCCGCGGCCGGGACCTCCTGCACGGGCTGCCGATCGGCCACCCGCTGCATCCCGTGCTGGTCCAGCTGCCCGTCGGCGCGTGGATGTCCACGGCGGTCCTGGACCTGCTGCCCGGACAGGAGAGGGCGGCGCGACGGCTCGTCGGGGTGGGCCTCGCCGTGGCCGGGCCCGCGGCGGTCGCCGGCTGGGTGGACTGGGCCGACCTGCAACGCCAGCAGCGGCGGGTGGGGCTCCTGCACGCGGCGCTCAACAACGCCGCCGTCTGGCTGTACGCGGGCTCCTACGCGGCGCGGCGGAGCGGGCGTCAGGGGCTCGGCCGGGGACTGGCGGTGGCGGGGCTCGCGGCCGTGTCGGCCGGCGGCGCCCTCGGCGGCCACCTCGCCTACCGTCAGGCCGCGGGAGCCAACCACGCCGAACAGGTGCCCCACCTGGTGCGGCCGGGCTGGCACGGCCTCGGCCCCGTGGCCGACCTTCCGGTCGGACAGGCGGTCCGGCGGCAGGTGGACGACGTCCCGGTGATGGTCGTCCGGGTCGACGAGGAGACCGTCCGGGTGCTCGCCGACCAGTGCAGCCACCTGGCGGGTCCGCTCTCGCAGGGGGAGATCTCCGACGGCTGCGTGCGGTGCCCCTGGCACGGGAGCGTGTTCCGGCTCGAGGACGGCTGGAACGTGCGGGGACCCGCCACGGCGCCGCAGCCCGCGTTCGACACACGGGTGGTCGACGGGCGCCTCGAGGTCAGGCTGCGGGGCATCGCCCCCGCGAGCCAGGAGGAGGCACCGGCCGGGGCGGGCTGAGCTGCGGGCCCGCGCGGGCCCGGCGGCGCTACCTCGGCGACGCGGCGTGGCGGCCCACCCGCCGCAGGAAGATCTCCTCGGTGCCCGTCAGGCCCGCCTCGCGCAGCGCGCGGTCGGCCTCGGCGAGCACCGCCGGGGGCACCGCGACGGGGCCGCCTCCCGCCTCGGCGAACGCGGCCCGTACCGCGTTCAGCAGCCGCAGGTACGCCTGCGCGGCGCGCCGCTCACGGTCGGTGGGCACGGTGGTGGTGGTCATCCTCGGCAACTCCTCGGGCGGTCGCGCAACTCTCACCCCCAGCGTGCCGCGTGCCACTGACAGGACGTCATACGCGCAGGGCGCGCAACGCCCGGGAGAGCCGGACCAGGTCCTCGGGTCCCTCGGCGGGCGGCCCCGCCGCCGCGTCGGCCGCCGCAGCGTCCGCGGCCCTGCCGTGGGCCCGCACCGCCTCCACGACCATCACCGCGTCCGCCTGCGCGTACGCCCGCTCCGTCGCCGCGCCCGCCGCCACCGCGGCGGCCAGGGCCCGCTCGCGCACCGACGGGTCGAAGTGCGGGCACAGGACCAGCAGCGCGTCGTGGATCTCCGCCTGCCGCTGCACCGCCCGCAGCGACGGCGGCGACCACCAGCCGACCCGCACCGCCGCCCGCCCCTCGTCGCCTGCCGCCGACACCGGCCGCAGCGCCCGCCACAGCGGCGCCAGCGCGCGGTACGAGCGCCACGCCGACCAGGCGTCGCCGAGCAGCCGGGCCGGCACCGACCACAGCAGCGGCAGGGAGAACCCGGCCGCGCTCAGCACCCCGCCGCCGGCCGCCAGGGCCGGCGCCACCGAGGTGCTCAGCGCGTCGAGGTCGCCGCCCGCCCAGCGGGCCCCCACCGCGACGAGCTTGGCGACCGCGTACAGCGCGCAGAAGCCGAAGCCCAGCGCGATCAGCAGCAGCGAGGTGCGCAGCGGCCGGCTGCCCACCCGGCCCAGCCAGCGCAGGCACAGGACGTTCATCGCCACACCGGAGGCGAACAGCGAGAGCAGGTACAGCAGCACCATCTCGCGCAGGTACGGCGTGGTCGCGTAGTAGGTGTCGAAGTCCCGCAGGCGCTCCACCGGCGCGTCGCCCAGCGCGAACAGCGCGCACATCACCACGATCACCGCGCCGAAGCCCGCCGTGCACCGCACCGTCAGACGGCGGGTGGTGCCGGGCGGGCCGCCGCGCCAGCTGACGATCAGCACCAGACTGGCCGCGCAGACCGCCGTCAACAGCGCGTAGACCAAGGGCGCCGAGGCGTTCGGGACGCCGGTGAGGCGGTTCACCGCCGCGATGCTGGGCGGCGCGGCGAAGGTGAAGGCCAGTGCCGTGAGCAGCAGCAGCGCGCACACCGACCGCAGCAGCGGATCCCGCCAGGACGCGGTGCTGCGGCCCTTGAGCACCAGCGGCACCGCCATCGCCATGGCGGGGACGTAGTAGCTGACGTCGTTCACGGACCGTCAGCCCCGTGCCGGGAGGCCGGACGGTCGCCGCCGAGCGACGCCTCGATCCGGCGCACCAGGCCGTCCGGCCACGACGGGTCGCGCCCCGGCGGGGCGGCCGCGGAGGGCGCCGCGGGAACGGTCGGAGTCCAGGCTCGGAAGCGGCTCGCCAGCAGCAGCCCGAAGCGCTCGGCCTCCGCCTCCTCCCACCGGTCGAAACGGGTCCGGGCCGCCACCGGCACCCCGTCCACCGGACCGCCCCGGTGGCCGGCCGCCATGTGCCACAGCTCGTGTCCGAGGATCACCAGCTGGTGGTTGGGCGCGGTGCGCTCCTCGACCACGACGACGTCCTGGTCGTCGAAGGCCAGCCACAGGCCGCTGGCCGTGCCCGGCGGGAAGACCGCGGTGCGGAAGCGCACCGGACGGCCCCGCAGACCGCTCATCACCGAGCACAGCGCCCGGTGCGTCTCCTCCGCCCCGGCCTCGGCCGGCAGGGACAGCCCCGCCAGCAACGCCTCGCACAACCGGGCCATCTCCCGGCGCACGCGCAGCGCCCGGAGCCGTCCCGCGGCAGTCCGCGCCAGCGCCTGACCGACGCAGCCGGTTCCTCCCCTGACGAAGCCCAAGGTCACGACTCCGGCCGTCGGACGCTCTCCAACAGCATGTCCAGCCATTCGGCGACCTTGTCCCGGTGCTGGTCGGTCGGGAGCTGCGCCGCCCGCCAGGCGATGCCGCGCACCCCGTGGTCGCGCAGCAGACGCTCCAGCGCGTCCTCGGCGACGTCCGTCCCGGCGTGCGACCGGGCGGGGACGGAGCCGGCCGCCGGGTCCGGGGAGGGCGGCCGCGCCTCGCGGTCGGCCAGCCGGCGCAGCAGTTCGCGCTCGGTGCGCTGCAGCGCACCGGTCAACGCCTCCGGGTCCTCCGCGGTCAGGAACCCGGCGTGCACGCCGAAGAAGCGTTGCAGGGCGTCGCAGTGCTCCATGGTGGGCCGCCGGTCGCCGTTGAGCAGGGCGCCGGCCTGCTGGCGCGACATACCGGCCCCGTCGGCGATCTCCCGCTGGGTGTAGCGGCGGCCGTCCGGCCTCAGCCGGGTGCGGCGCAGCAGGTCGAGCCGCTGAAGGAACCGCGTCTGCACGTCGCGCTCGCCGCCGGGCCGGCCGTTCAGCAGGGCCTTGACGGCGCCCTCGGGAACACCGGAGGCCGCCGACAGCCGCGAGACGTCGAAGACCTCCTCGCGCGGCACGCCCAGCCGGTCGGCCAGCGAGGAGACCCGGGCGGCCACGGCCCGCAGCGGGGCGGCCTGCCCGGCGCCCCGGTTCTCCATGTCACCAGCCACCGCAGTCACTCCCGCGTCCTGTCCGTCCGGACCCGGTGAGACTAGCGGGGGACCGTGCGACCCTCCAGGTTCCGCCACAACTGTGGCCGGATCCCGTCGCCAACACCCCTGAAATGCCACAATGGTTGACACGCGTGCCTTGAGGCGGCGAGGATCGGGGCCGCCGATGGGGCCGGAGCCGAGAGGGGGAACCTCCCGATGACAGCTCGGGCAGGAGGCCGGCGCCCGCAACCGCGGCCGGGGCCCGACGAGGACTACCTGAGGGACTACGCCGCACTCCTGGAGGGCGTGTCGTTCCCCTCGGTGCTGCTCGACCGGCGCTGGGACGTGGTGCTCGCCAACGAGGCGTTCACCGAACTCTTCCGCGCCGTGGGGCCGCATCCCACCGCGATGCCGCACGACAACTTCCTGCGGTTCGTCCTCTTCCACCCCGACGCGTCCCTGGTGCTCGCCGACCGGGAGGTCCGGTGGTGCCTGCCGGCGCTGGCCCGGTTCGCCTTCCTCGTCGAGCGCTTCGCGGACGACCCGGTGCTCCAGGCCGTCCGCCGGGAGATCGCCGAGGACCCGCTGATGGAGGCCGCCTACCGGCAGGGGCTGCCGCACTGGGTGCACGCGGTGGGTGAGCGCGCCGCGCGCGAACACGACGGCTCGCTGCGCCCGTTGCTGGGTCCCGGGGCAGGACGGACGGTGCGCGAGTGCCGCCTGGTGGTCGAGACGCCCGCCGCCCTGTCGGAGCTGGGGTACGAGCGGATGACGCTGGTGCTGCCCGAGCCCGGCCCCGATCCCGGCCCCCATCCTGAGGCCGAACCGGACCCGGCGCGCGAGACCGCCGCCGTCGCGGCCCGTCGCCCGCCGCGGGGGCGCGGACACCTCTCCCTGGTCCACAGCGCCGCCTCCGACGACTGACCCGGCCCGCCGGACCCCGTGCCCTCAGTCGCCCTGCGGGTTCCTCGACGATGCCGAGCCGAGGCACCGCCTCGCCGAGGGCGAGGAAGGCCGCTAGCCCGGCCGCGCCGAGAACGAGATCGACGTGCTTCACGGCAGCAGCGCGTCCAGGTCCGGGGTCTTCGTGTACAGCTCGTCCTTCTCACCGAGGTCGCGCAGGGTCTCGATGGAGGCCCGGTCGGCGTCGGCCGGCCACTTCGGCAGGGTCAGCTCGGGCAGCAGCTTCGGCGGGATCTTCGTGTACGTGGTCAGGACGTCGCGCACCTCGTCCGGGTGGCCGTCGGCGTAGGCCAGCGCCTCCTTGGTGGCCGCCGTGAACTTCTCCACCACCTTCGGGTTCTGCTGCGCGTACTGCGCGGAGGTGAAGTACATGGCGACGGTCAGCTTGTCCGACACGTCCACGTAGGAGGAGGAGACCTCCTTGGCGCCCTGGCTCTTCGCCGTGCTCAGCGCGGGCTCCACGGCCATCGCGCCGTCGATCTCCCCGGAGTCCAGGGCGGCCGGCATCCGGTCGAAGGCGATCTCGACGAACCTCACCGTGGAGGGGTCGCCGCCCGCCTCACGCACCGACTCGCGCACGGTGGTGTCGTTGATGTTCTTCAGGGTGTTGACCGCGACCTTCCTGCCCTCGAGCCCCTTGGCGGACGTGATGCCGCTGTCCTCCTTCACCACCAGGGCGCCGAAGTCCTTGCCCTTCACGCCGGTGGTGGCGACGCCGTTGACCACGGCCTTCACCGGGACGCCGTTGGACTGGGCGATCATCAGCGAGGCCATGTTGGAGAAGCCGAACTGGAACTGGTCGCTGACCACGCCGGGCACGATGGCCGCGCCGCCCTGCGCCGGCGTCAACTCGAGCTTGAGCCCGTGCTTCTTGAAGATGCCCTTCTCCTGCCCCAGGTAGAGGGGCGCGACGTCCACGATCGGGATGATGCCGACCTTGACGGTGGTGACGCCGCCGGCCGAGGAGCCCTTGTCCGACGAGGAGCCCTTGTCCGTCGAGGAGTCGCCGGACGAGCCGCAGGCCGTCGCGGTGAGCAGGAGGGCGCCGGTGGCTACACCGGCGAGCAGGCGACGCATGGCTACTCCAAGGACGGGGGAGAGGGGAGGAGGCGGGTGCGATTCAGGGTTCTGCCGCGCGGTGGGGCGCGCTCGCTGCGTGACGGTAGATCGCGGGCCGCCCCCGGTCAATCGACCGGCTGACAGAATTGTTGACACTTCGGCCGCCGCCCGGTCCCACCGGGGAACACGGCCGCGGCGCGGGCCGGTTCGACACCGTCCGGTGGCCTCCGGGCATGCCGGAAGGCCGGTTCGGCGCCGCCGTGGGCGCGCGGAACCGGCCTTCCGGAGTGCTGTCAGACCTCCTCGCCGGACCCCGGCGCGGCCCCCAGCTCGGACTTCTCGATGCCCTCGGTGATCTCCTCGATCACCGAGAGGTCCTGACCCGCGTCGATGCCGAACCGCACCAGGACCATCCGCTCCGGGTCCGCCGGGGACGGGAAGGCCAGGGACTCGACGACGCCGTCCGCGCCCTCCTCGGTCACCGCCGACCAGCGGACCCGGTAGCCCTTCTGCCCGGCGACCGTCACCGGGCCGGCGTCGAGCTCCTTGTGCGAGGTGATCGACCCGTAGGTGTCACCGCCGTAGGAGTCCTCCATGTTGGCGGCGATGTCCGCGCGGGCCACCGCCTCGGCGGTGCCCTGCAACCCCAGGCCCTCGGCGGGCAGCGAGTAGGCGCCGCCCGGCGTGCAGTCCTTGGACGGGGTGCCCGGGCAGGGATACGTCTTGTCGGCCCCCACCTGTGCGCCCGCCTCGTGCGCCGAACCCGTCCAGCCGTCCGGCAGCGGAAGGCTGATGCCGTTCGCCGGGTCCGGCACCGGCCCCTCGGTGATCTTCTCCGGGCTCCCGGGCGCCTCCTCCTCACCCGGCGCGCCGTCCTGCGCGCGCGTCTCCCGCGGCTGCGGTCCGGCCCGGTCGTCACCGCGGTCGAGCAGCAGGACGCCCCCGACCGCGCCGCCCGCCACCACCACGACCGCGGCCACGATCCCGGCCACCAGCGCCCCGCGCCGCTTCCGGGGCGGCGGCTGGACGCCGTACGCCGGGTACGCCGGGTAGGCGGGGAACGCCGGTTGCCCCGGCGCCGAGAGGTCGCCCCCGGCCAGGGTGGGATGCGCGGCGATCGCCTGCGCGGAGGAGCCGGCCGAGGGCGGGCCCGGCGGGACGGGGGCGCCGGCCGGCAGCGTGTGCTGCGTCCACGCGCCGCCGTCCCACCACCGCACGCCGCTGGGGCCGTCGGTCGTGTGCCCGGGATCCGGGTACCACCCGGGAGGAATAGCCTGCGTCATGCGTCAAAGGTATGGGGCAACGGTGAAGGTGTCGCGGGAGGGTCGCCGAAGAACCACTGGCGCTCCCAACGCCGCCCCGGTGCAACGGGGTTGAAGTCGCCCGCCGTGCGGCGTGTCCCGCGACACGTCCCGCGGAGCGGAGCGTGTGCCCAGGCCCGCGGCGGGCTAGGCTCACCAGGCGCACGTCGTCCGGGTGACCTGGGGAGGGAACGGAAGTGACCGAGGAACGGCCCGGTTCGGCCTTGCTCTGGGAACGTGACGAAGAGGTCGCCGCGATCGAGCGGGCCGTCGACAGCCTGTGCACCGGGCACGCCCCCGCGGGCCGCTTCCTCGTCCTGCGCGGCGAGGCGGGCCTCGGCAAGACCGCCCTGCTGGGCGAGGCCCACCGCATCGCCGAGCTCCGCGGCTGCACCGTCTGGTCGGCGCGCGCCGGGGAGACCCTCCGCTCGGTCCCGTACAACGTGGTGCGCCAGCTCCTTCAGCCCGCGCTGCTCGCCCTGCTCCCCGAGGAGGCCCGCGAGTACCTCGGCGACTGGTTCGACATCGCGGGCCCCGCCCTCGGCATCATCGAGCCCGGCGGCCGCAACCCGGACCCCGGCTCCGTCTGCGACGGCCTGGTACGGGTCGTGCGCCGCCTCGCGCGCCGCGAGTACCCCCTGGTCCTGCTCGTCGACGACGCGCACTGGGCCGACCTGGAGACCCTGCGGTGGCTCGCCGAGCTGTGCGTGCGCCTGGAGGACACCTCCGTCCTGGTCCTGGTGACCAGCCGCCCCGGCGAGATCAGCGGGGAACGCGCCGAGTACCTCCAGCGCGTCGTCGACGCCGCGGGCGCGGTCACCTCCCTGCGCACCCTCACCCCCGACGCCACCGCCGGCCTCACCCGCGACACCGTCGGACGGCACGCCGACGACCCGTTCTGCCGCGAGGTCTGGGCGGTCACCGGGGGAAACCCGTACGAGACCGTCGAGCTGCTCGCCAAGGTCCGCGACGCGGAGATGGAACCCGTCGAGTCCTCCGCCCACGAACTGCGCGACCTCAACCGCGCCGCCCGCGGCGGCGGTCTCGTCTCCCGCCTGGACAAACTGGGCATCGAGGCCACCCGCTTCGCCTGGGCCGCCGCCATCCTCGGCGCCGGCATCACCGTCGACCTGGTGGCCGAACTCGCCACGCTGCGCCCGGCGGTGGCCGTGCGCTGCGCCGGGATCCTGTGCGAGGCCCGCATCCTCACCGCCCCCGACCCGCTCGGCCGGCAGCCCGCCGCCGGAGAGCTGGAGTTCACCCACCCGCTCATCGAGTCCGCCGTCTACAACTCGATACCCGACAGCCTGCGCACCGCCATGCACGGCATCGCCGCCCGGGTCGTCACCGACTCCGGCCGCGGCGCCGCGGCCGCCTCCCGGCACCTGCTGCAGGTCCACCCCGACGACGACGAGGAGGTCGTCGAGCAGCTGCGTGAGGCGGCCCGCGCGCACCTCGCCGTCGGCGCCCCGGCCGCCGCCCGGGCCTGCCTGGAACGCGCCCTGAGGGAACCGCCGCGCCCGGAGGCCCACCCCCGGGTGCTCTACGAACTGGGCTGCGCCACTCTGCTCACCGCGCCCGCCGTCACCATCGGCCACCTGCGCGACGCGCTCGCCCTGCCGGGGCTGGACGTCTGCGACCGCGTCGACGCCGTGGTCCGGCTCTCCCAGGCGCTGCTCCACAACGACCAGGTCGGCGAGGCGATCCGCACCGTGCGCGCGGAGGCCGCACGGCACGAACACGGACCGGCCAGGCTGCGGCTGAAGGCCTGCCAGTTCCTGTGGGAGGGCATCCACGCCGCCGAGGCCGACTCGCCCGACCGCTCCCGGCACCTGACCGAACTCGCCTCCGCCTGCACCGGCCGGGACAACGCCGAGCGCGCCCTGCTGATCGTGCACGGCTTCGACGTCATGATGCGCGGCGGCGACGCCGACGAGGTCGTCGCCATCTGCGACCGCGCCCTGGTCAACGGCCGGCTCGCCCCCGGGGTCGGCTGGACGGACAGCGGCTGGGGCTTCGAGCTCCCGCTGATGATCGCCGCCATCTACGCCTACACCGACCGCCTCGACCGCGCCGAGGCGCTCTTCGCCGAGGCGGTCCGCGAGTACGAGACGGCCGGCTGGAGCGGCGGCCACGTCTCGCTCTCCTACGGATACCTCGGTCTCGCGCTGCGCCGCCGCGGCCGCCTGCGGGAGGCGGAGACCACCCTGCGCGAGTCGCTGCGGCTCGCCGACCGGGTGGGACGCCGGCTGCCGCTGCACTGGACCGCGTTCTGCAACCTGGTCGACACCCTGATCGCCCGTGGCCGCCCCGAGGAGGCGATGGAGGTCGCCGAGCGCTACGAGTTCGGGGCGCCCTACCCCTCGACGATCCTGCTGCCCGACGCCCGCTCGATCCGCGGCCGGCTGCTCCTCGCGGTGGGCCGCACCGAGGAGGGCATCGAGGAACTGGAGGCGGCCGGCCGGACGGCCGCCGAACGCGGGCACCGCAACCACCTGGTCGCCCCCTGGGCGGCGGACCTGGCCAGGGCACTCGCAGACCGGGACCCCGCCCGGGCCGCCGAGCTGGCGGCGACGGTGCGAGCCGGCGCGGAGAGATCGGGCACCTGGACGGCGATCGGCGAGGCGCTGCGCTGCGAGGCCGCCCTCGCGCC
The DNA here is from genome assembly GCF_040295685.1 of Streptomyces sp. NPDC002734. NCBI lineage: Bacteria > Bacillati > Actinomycetota > Actinomycetes > Kitasatosporales > Streptomycetaceae > Streptomyces > Streptomyces sp. NPDC002734. Next base: position 33,641 of record NZ_JBEOVU010000046.1, on the reverse strand, counting down.
CAGGCACCGCGCCCTCGAACTGGCAGGGCGGGCGGCCAAGACGCTCGAGGACTCCCCGTGCCAGTACGAACACGCCGCGGCACGCGTGGAGTACGGGGAGCTGGCGGAGTCCGTCGCCGAACTCCGCCGCGGCCTGGACCTGGCGGAGGCCTGCGGCGCCGACGCGGTGGCGGACCGGGCCCGCCGGGCCCTGCGCAGGCTGGGCGCCTCCGACTGACCCGCTGCGGCTCCCGCCCGCGGGCCCGGTCCGAGCCCGGGGCGTACGGGGTCCAGGGCACCCGAACGTACGGAGCGCGGGCACCCGGGCGGCGGCCGTCGGAGCACCGGCCCCCGGCGTATGAGGCGTGGGCACCCGGGCGGCGGACGCCGGAGGACCGGCACCCGGGCGTACGTGGTCCCGGGCACCCGGACGTGCGGAGCGCGGACACCCGGGCGGCGGCCGCCGGAGCGTCGGCACGCGGGCGTTCGAGGCGCGGGAACCGGGCGGCGGACGCCGGGGCGTGGCGGCGGTGGGCCGCGCCGCACCCCGGGCCGTCAGATGTCGCCGTCCTCCGCCAGGACCCGCTGGGCCACCGCGAAGGCGGAGTTGGCGGCCGGAACGCCCAGGTACACGCCGGCCTGGAGCAGGACCGCGCCGATCTCGTCGGCGGACAGCCCGTTGCGCCGGGCCGCCCGCACGTGCATCGCCAGCTCGTCCAGGTGACCGTGCGCCACCAGGGCGGTCAGCGTCACCAGTGACCGCTCGCGGCGAGTCAGCGTGGGATCGGTCCAGATCTCGCCCCAGGCGTAGCGGGATATGAAGTCCTGGAACCGCGCGGTGAACGGCGTCTGCCGGGCCTGCGCCCGGTCCACGTGGGCGTCGCCCAGCACCTCCCGGCGCACCGCGACACCCCGCTCCGCGAAGCCCGTGAAGTGCCCCCGCAGCGCGGCCAGCACGGCCTCGGGCCGCTGTGCCGGCGGCAGGTGCGAGGCGCCGGGGATCTCGGTCAGCGACGCCCCGGGGACCGCGTCCGCGATCTCCCGCAGATGGGCCGGCGGGGTCGCCGGGTCCTCACGGCCCGCGACCAGCAACGTGGGCGTGCGGACCTCGGCGAGACGCCCGCGCAGGTCGAAGGCGGCCAGCGCGTCGCAGCACGCCGCGTAGGAGTCCGGGTCGGCCGCGCGGTGGTCGTCCACCAGCCGCTCCACCGTGAAGCCCGGAGTGAACCAGCGCGCGTCGGCCGAGCCCGCCAGTTCCCGCATCGTGGCGGGACCACCCGCCCGGACCGCCGCCGCGCGTTCCTCCCAGGGCCGCGCCCCGTTGAAGTGCGCCGAGGAGCAGATCACGGCCAGCGAGGAGACGCGCTCCGGATGGTGCACCGCCAGATGCAGCCCGACCGCGCCGCCCAACGACACGCCGGCATAGGCGAACCGCTCCAGGCCCAGCTCGTCGGCGAGCTCCAGCACCAGGCCGGCGATGTCGCCCACCGTCGCTCCGGGGCCGATCAGCCCGGCCGGGGAGCCGCCGTGCCCGGGCAGGTCGAAGCGGATCACCCGGTGGTTGACGGCCAGTTCGGGCGCGAGCGCGTCCCACAGGGCCAGCGAGGTGCCCAGCGAGGGACCCAGCAGCAGCGGATCGGCCGAAGTGGGGCCCTCGGCGCGGTGGTTCAGTGTCTTCTTCGTCAACGTCGCTCCAGTGCGCGGTCGGTGAGGGCGGCGGCGCTGCCCGTGTAGTCGGTGGGGTCGGTGAGCGACTCCAGGTCGACGCCTTCGAGGTCCGGCTCCGCCCGCAGCGCCTCGAGCAGCGGCAGCCCTTCCGCGTAGGCGCGGCGTGCGGCGGCGGTGAGCAGTTCCTTGGCCCGGGCACGTCCCAGCACCGGCGCGAGTGCCACGGAGAGCCGCTCGGAGACGATCAGGCCGTGGGTCGCCCCCAGGTGGGCGCGCATCGCCGCGGCGTCCACCCGCAGCCCCTCGGTGAGTTCGGCGGCCTGCTCGGCCGCCGAGCCCGCCGCCCGCAGCAGATCCCGCAGCGGCTCCCACTCGGCGTGCCAGGCGCCCGCCGGGCGTTCGTCCTCGGCGGCCATCGAGCCGAACAGCGTCGCCGCCAGCTGGGGGGCGCGGCGGGCCGCGGCGGCGATCAGGGTGGAGCGGACCGGGTTCGCCTTGTGCGGCATGGCGGAGGACCCGCCGCCGCTCGCCTCGGCGAGCTCCGCGATCTCGGTACGGGCCAGCGTCAGGACGTCGGCGGCCAGCTTGCCCAGGGCCCCGGCGGTGAACGCCAGCGCCCCGGCGAGATCGGCGACCGGGGTGCGCAGCGTGTGCCAGGGCAGTGACGGCTCCACGAGCCCCAGCTCCCGGGCGTAGGCGGCCACCAGCGGCAGCGGGTCGTCCGCCCCGTAGGCGCCGAACGCCGCCAAGGTGCCCGCCGCACCGCCCAGTTGGACCGGCAGTGCGCCACGGACGGCGCGCAGCCGGTCCCGGGCGTCCAGCACCAGACAGCGCCACCCGGCGGCCTTCAGTCCGAAGGTGGTGGGCACCGCGTGCTGGGTCAGGGTCCGCCCCGGCATCGGCGTGTCACGGTGTGCGGCGGCCAGCCGGGCCAGCGCGCCCCCGGTGCGGTCCAGGTCGGCCAGGACCAGGTCCAGGGTGCGGGCGGCCACCAGCATGGTGGCGGTGTCCATGATGTCCTGGCTGGTGGCTCCCCGGTGGACGTACGGGCCGTGCGCCGCGCCGACGGCCGCCGTGAGGTCGGCCGCCAGGGGGATCACCGGGTTGCCGCCGGCCGCGGCCCGCCGGGCCAGCGAGAGCAGGTCGAAGCGGTCCGGGACGGCGGCGTCGGTCACCGCGGCGGCGGCCTCGGCGGGCGCCAGGCCCAGCGAGGCCTGGGCGCGGGTCAGCGCGGCCTCGGCGTCCAGCAGCGCCGCCAGGAAGGCGGTGTCGCCGGTGGCCCCGGCCACCGGGGAGCCGGCGCGCCCGGGGGAGAGCAGACCGGCCTCGGACTGTGGGAGGTGGGACGGCGATGTCACTGGAACTCCAGGAAGACCGTTTCGTTCTCGCCCTGCAGGTGGATGTCGAAACGGTACGTCGCGGACGACTGCTCGGTGGCGATCAGCGTGCGGCGCCGGTCCTCGGCCACCTGCCGGAGCACCTGGTCGGCGGCCAGCGCGGCGTCGTCGCCCGGCAGGTAGATCCGGGTGAACAGGTGCATCAGCAGGCCGCGGGCGAACACGCAGACGGCGATGTACGGCGCGTTGCCGCCGCGCGCGCCGGGACGCAGCGTGCGGGCCACCCAGTGGCCGTCGGCGTCCGTCTGGATGCGGCCGAAGCCGGTGAACTCCAGGCCGTTGCGGCCGGCGAAGCCGCCCGAGGCCGGATCACGGCGCATCGAGCCGGTGGCCGCGGGCACCGAGCCGTCGGGGCCGGGGCCCCAGATCTCCACGAGCGCGTCCGGCAGCGGAGAGCCCTCGCCGTCGTACACGTAGCCGTGGACGGTGACCGTGTCGGGGTGGCCCAGCGGGGCGACCTCGGGGCCGCCGGGGAAGGGCAGGGCGTAGCCGTAGAACGGGCCGACCGTGTGGGACGGGGTGGGCAGCACCGTCTCGGGGCGGCTGGGGTCGATCGTCGTCATGGCGGTCAGCGTCCTTCTTCCATCCAGGTGGCGCTCGGGCCGTCGAGCACGATGTCCCAGCGGTAGCCGAGGGAGAACTCCGGCACCGACAGGTCGTGGTCGTAGGTCGCGATCAGCCGCTGCCGCGCCGCGTCGTCGGTGACCGACTGCAGGATCGGGTCGTAGGGGAACAGCGGGTCGTTCGGGAAGTACATCTGGGTGACCAGGCGCTGGGTGAACGACCGGCCGAACACCGAGAAGTGGATGTGCGCGGGGCGCCAGGCGTTGGTGTGGTTGCGCCACGGGTAGGGGCCCGGCTGGATCGTCGTGAACCGGTAGAAGCCGTCGCCGTCGGTGAGGGTGCGGCCGGCGCCGGTGAAGTGGGGGTCCAGCGGGGCGTCGTGCTGCTCGCGCTGATGGGCGTAGCGGCCGGCCGAGTTGGCCTGCCAGATCTCGACCAGCTGGCCGCGGACCGGGCGGCCGTCACGGTCGAGCAGACGGCCCTCGACGGTGATGCGCTCACCGATCGGCTCGCCGCGGTGCTGACGGGTGAGGTCGTTGTCGGTCTCCGTGATGTCCCGCTCGCCCCAGGCGGGGGAGGAGAGCTCGACCAGCTCGGGGTCCTTGGTGACGTCGATGTTCACCGGCGGCTGCCGGGGATGACGCAGCACCGAGGAGCGGTACGGGGCATAGCCGCGGTCGGGGTGGTGCTCCACCGGAGCCCCGCCGGCGACGCGCTGCTCGTAGGCCTCGCGCTCGGCGGTGATCTCCGCGTCGATGTCGTGCTGGGTGAGGGCCATGGTGGCGGCGACCTCCTTCGGTCGGGCGGGCCTTCGTGGACCGGCCTGCGTGAGGGCGGGGCGCGGGCCGAAGAGGCCGGCACTCCCCTTCGGACCACGCCCGCCGCAGTCGTGACCCCGGGAGGTCGATTAATCAGAGCACTGACTAATTCCTCGGGGCCGCTCCACGTTTTCATCAGCTCCGCCCAGGCGTCAAGGGACAACCCTGCCACCTGCACAATCAGGGGCGTGGCGGGGGCCGTCCGCAGCAGGCCGGAAGAGTGGATCGCCAGGTATCCTTCCGTGTACCGATCACCTCGTACCTCGGGAGAGAGTATGGCCGCGGTGGACCTCACCACCCATCCCGGGCACCTCGCCCGGCGGCTGCAGCAGGCCCACACCCTGCTGTGGAACGCGATGGTGTCCGAGGAGACAACCTCACCCCAGTTCGCCGTCATGAACGCCGTCACGGCCGAGCCCGGCCTCGACCAGCGCACGGTGGGGGAGCGGGTCTCGCTGGACCGCTCCACGGTCGCCGAGGTGGTCGGGCGGCTCATCCGGCGCGAGCTGCTGGACAAGGTCCGCGATCCCCAGGACGGGCGCCGCTACCTGCTGCGCCTGACCGAGGAGGGCGTGCGTGTCCACCGTCGGCTCACGCTCCGCGCGGCCCGGATGAACCAGGTGCTCCTCGCCCCCCTGAGCTCCGAGGAACAGGGCGTCTTCGTCGACCTCATCCGCCGCGTCTCGGAGGCTGCCGAGGAACTCCGGCAGCCGGTCCAGGGGCCGCCGCGACCTTAGCCGGCGACCGGTGGTCGCCCTCGCGTCACGTGACACGGGCCGGCCGTCACGTCACAGCAGTCGGAGCACCTCGGCCAGTGCGCCCGGGCGCCGGTCGACGGGCAGCGGGTCGACCAGATGGACGCGGCACCCCAGCGCGGCGGCCCCGGTGTCCGCGTGCGGCTCGTCCCCCACCATGAGGGCATCGCCGGGCGCCACTTCGGGCTCGTCGCACGCCATCGCGAAGATGCGGGAATCGGGCTTCTTCACGCCGCATTCGTAGGAGAGGAACCACAGGCGAGGGTCCCGGAGAAGTCGAACATCACGCCCTTGATCATGCGGCGATCCTGGTGTCGCCCACGTCCCGGCCGCAACCCCCCGCCGACGGGATCCGCGCGCCGAGGCGGCGCGCCGCTGTGCCGCTCACCGGACGCCCGTGCCGGTCACCGGACGCCCGTGCCGGTCACCGGACGTCGCCCTCCAGCACGTCGTCGGCCCAGGCCGCGAGCCGCTCCTCGACCGTGCCGCGGCCGTCCAGGACGTGCCGCGTGACGGCATCGCGTTCGTGGGCCAGGACCGCCGCCTCCCACACGCACGGGGCGAGGCCCGTGCGGCCGGGCCGGAGCCGGGTCGCGTCGCCGGCCGGACCGGTGAACACCGCGAGGTCGGACATGTAGCCCTCGATCCAGGTGTGCACCAGGACGTAGTCGCCGTCGCCGCCGGCGTGGACGAGCAGGACGCAGAGCCCGAGGGAACCCCGCAGCCCGGCCGACGCCAGGTGATCGGAGGCGACCCGCAGCGCGGCGTCCGCGTGGTGGGACGTCACGGTCCGGCCCGGCGCCTCGATCGCATAGGGCTTCACGAGGTGCCCGGCGACCGCACGGCTGCCCAGTGGGCGCACCGCGCGGAAGTGATGACCTGCGGCCAGCGCCAGCAGGGCGTCGGGGTCGACGGCGGTCAGCGACCGGCCGGGCCGGTCCTCCGGAAGATCGGTCATGCGGCCATGATGCCCGCCGACGCCGTGTGCTCCAAGGTGCGTCCGACGCGGCCACCGGGGCGTTCCGGACATGTCTCCCGCGCATCAACGGCCAATTCCGTCCCAGGTGTTGACGCTCATCACCGCGCTCCGTAGCTTCCCTCGCGGAAACTTTCGCGTAATTCTCGAAAGTTTCGAACCAGGCGTTCCCGCGTCGCACCGGCACCGGGCGCGGGGCGCGCAGTCGCGCATCCTGAGGGAGCCCCCCATGTCGTCCTCGACCCCCTTCCGCGACAGACGCAGCCGGGCCGTCTCCCGGCTGCGCGTGCACGAGCGCGCCGGGTCCCTGCTGCGCACCGCCGTGGTGGCATCCGTCGCCGTCGTGGTGACCGTCACGGCCACCGCCACCGGCGCGCCCGGCGAGAGCCAGGCCGGCGGCCGCACCCCCGGCATCGGCCCGGGCGGCGCCCACTGGGTGGACACCTGGGCGTCCATGCCGCAGCTCACCGAGCCGCACAACATGCCGCCCGCGCCCTTCACGGACGGCGAGTCGGTCCTGGACGACAGCACCCTGCGCCAGACCATCCGCACGACCGTGGCCGGCGACAAGCTCCGCCTGCGCTTCTCCAACGCGTTCGGCGGGGCCGAACTCCCCCTGACCCGAGTCTCCGTAGCCCTCCCGGCCGACGGCGCCGCGGGCGTCCCGGGGATCGAGCCCGGATCCTCCCGGCAGGTCACCTTCGGCGGACGGAACTCGACCGTGGTGCCGATGGGCGCCCAGACGGTCTCCGACCCCGTGGACATGAAGGTGCCGGCCGGGACCAACCTGACCGTCACGGTGTACCTGGCCGACGGACAGGCCTCCTCGTCGGTGACCTCCCACCCGGGCTCCCGCACCTCCTCGCACCTCGTCAAGGGCGACCACACCACCGACGCCGACCTGCCCGGCGCCACCCGCACCGACCACTGGTACTTCCTGAGCGGCGCGGAGACCTGGACCGACGAGCCGCGCGCCGCCGGACTCGTGGTGATCGGCGACTCGCTCAGCGACGGCCGCGGCTCCACCACCAACGGCAACGACCGCTGGCCCGACCAGCTCCACAAGCGGCTGCTGCGTTCCCCCGCCACCGACGACGTGGCCGTCCTCAACGAGGCGGCGGGCGGCAACCGCGTCCTGCACGACGGACTCGGCCCCAACGTGCTCGCCCGCCTGGACCGCGACCTCCTGGCGCGCACCGGGGTGAAGTGGGCGCTGGTCTTCGAAGGCGTCAACGACCTGGGCACCGCGGAGGCCACGGAGGCGGCCCAGCGCGCCACCGCGGACGACCTGATCGCCGCGTACCGCCAGATCGTCGAGCGCGCCCACGCCAAGGGGATCGCCGTGTACGGCGCCACCCTCACGCCCATCGGCGGCAACGAGGCGTACGACGACCCGGACGGCCACCGCGAGCGGGCCAGGCAGCGCGTCAACGAATGGATCCGCCACAGCGGCGTGTTCGACGCGGTGGTCGACCTCGACCGCGCCGTCCGCGACCCGCAGGCGCCCACCAAGCTGCTGCCCGCCTACGACACCGGCGACCACCTGCACCTCAACCCGGCCGGCTACAAGGCGATGGCGGACGCGGTGCCCACCCGCCTGCTGCGCTGACCCGTCCCGTCCCGGTGAACTCCCCGGGCCGCCGGCGGCCGGTCGTGGCCACCGCCGGCGGCCCGGGGTCGGCCCACCGCCGGGCCGCCGCGCCCGGCCCCGGCCGCGCCAGTCAGGCCCTCACCGCTCGGCCAGCACCACCCACACCTGGCCGTCCGCCGTGTGCACCGCGGCGCCGTCCTCGGTGGTGAAACGGGTGCCGTCGGCCGCGGTCGGCCGCTGCCAGCGCACCGGCCAGACCTTCCCGTCCCGCAGCAGGTCGGCGCTGCCGGAGCCCACCGTCTCGCTGAACGGCGTGGTGTTGCCCCCGCGGTCCCGGAAACCGGATTGGCGCACCGTCACGTACTGGACGACCACGGTCGGCGGGGCCAGTTGCCGTCCTCCGTCGGTGGTGGGACGGCCGTCGGTCTCCACCAGCCAGCCGTGCCGGTCCGCGGACCAGGTGAAGGTGAACCGGGCCGAAGGGAAGCGCACCGTCCGCCGTTCCTCCCTCGTGCCGCCCGCCGGGGCCGGGCCCTCGTGGAAGCCCGCCGCGGCCAGCGCCGCCGCACCGGCGGGCGACTTCACCAGGCGCCCGGGCCGCAGGTAGAGGTTGTGCGGGGCGGGATGGTCGTCGCCCCGGTACCAGGCCTCCGGGTGCCGCCCCGGGGTCTCCGCCCGCAGCGGCGCGGCCTCGATGAGCGGCCGCAGCCGGCTCTGCGAGCCGGAGTAGGCGAGCACCGGCTCGTCGAACTCGCGCAGCAGCCGAAGATCGGTCTCCCGGGCGCTGCGCACCGGGCCCACCGCCGTGGGGAAGGTGGTGGAGTAGAGGGCCATCAGCCGGCTGAGGCCTGCCTCGACCTGCTCCGTGTAGATCACGTCGGCCTGCGCCAGTCCGGTCTGGGGTCTCGCCGGGAGCACGTTGTCGATCTTGACGGCCAGTACGCCGGAGGCCGCTTTGGGAGTGGGGGAGGGGTCGGCGTCGTCCTGGCCGCCCGGGGTGGTGCATCCGCCCGTCAGGGCGAGAGCGGTGATCGCGGCCGTGAGCACCGCTCTCGCCCCGACGGCGCGGCCACCCGGTCCGCCGCGCCGCCCCGATCGCGACCCCGACCGCGGTCGTACCCGTGCCCCCACCTGCTGCCGCCGCCACTTCCGCAGTCCCACGCCCACTGCCTACCGCCCGCCGATCCGTCGGTCTCTCAGGGTGCACCGGTCCGTGGTGCCCTACCCTTCCGCGCCCTCCACCGCACCTCCGGCGGACGAACCGTGCCGGTTCGGCCGGTTTCGCGTAGGCCGTCCGGGTACCCGTCGCACGGACAGGAGCATGCGGAAGCAGGGAGTCCGACGCGATGAAGGCAGTGACCTGGCAGGGCAAGCGGGACGTCCGGGTGGAGACCGTCCCCGATCCGAGCATCGAGGAACCCACGGACGCGATCATCCGGATCACCTCGTCCGGACTGTGCGGCTCCGACCTCCACCTCTACGAGGTCCTCACCCCGTTCATGACCCCCGGTGACATCCTCGGCCACGAGCCGATGGGCATCGTCGAGGAGGTCGGATCGGGGGTCACGAACCTGATGCCGGGGGACCGCGTGGTGGTGCCCTTCCAGATCTCCTGCGGCAGCTGCTGGATGTGCGGCCAGGGCCTCTACACCCAGTGCGAGACCACGCAGGTGACCGGCGAGGGCATCGGCGCGCAGCTCTTCGGCTACACCCGCCTCTACGGCGCCGTCCCCGGCGCGCAGGCCGAGTACCTGCGCGTGCCGCAGGCCCACTTCGGACCCATCAAGGTGCCCGAGGGCCCGGCGGACGACCGGTTCCTCTACCTCTCCGACGTCCTGCCCACCGCCTGGCAGGCCGTCCAGTACGCCTCCGTCCCCAAGGGCGGCACCCTCGCCGTCCTCGGCCTCGGACCGATCGGCGACATGGCCTGCCGCATCGCCCTGCACCAGGGCGCGGAGCGCGTCATCGGCGTCGACCTGGTCGGCGACCGCCTGCGCCGCGCCCGCGAGCGCGGGGTGGAGACCTTCGACCTGCGCGACTTCGACAGCGAGAAGGAACTGGTCGCCGCGATCCGCGACGTCACCGGAGGCCGCGGCCCCGACTCGGTGGTGGACGCGGTGGGCACCGAGGCACACGGCAGCGCCGTCGCCCGCCTCGCGCAGAACGCCACCGCGCTGCTGCCCAACAAGATCAGCGGCCCGCTCGCCGAACGCTTCAGCATCGACCGGCTCGCGGCCCTGTACACCGCCATCGAACTGGTGCGGCGCGGCGGGACCATCTCGCTCTCCGGCGTCTACGGCGGCATGGCCGACCCGATGCCGATGCTCACCCTCTTCGACAAGCAGATCCAGCTGCGGATGGGCCAGGCCAACGTCCGGCGCTGGACCGACGACATCCTGCCGCTGCTCACCGACGAGGACCCGCTGGGCGTCGACGACTTCGCCACCCACCACGTCCCGCTCTCCGCGGTGCCGGAGGCGTACGACATGTTCCAGAAGAAGCGGGACGGCGCCGTCAAGGTCGTGATCAACCCCTGACGCCCAGCACCTCCGCGAGGTCGTAGCGCACCGGCTCCTCCAGCTGGGAGAAGGTGCAGCTCTCCGGGGTGCGGTCCGGCCTCCACCGGCGGAAACGCGCGGTGTGCCGGAACCGCGCCCCGTTCTCCATGTGGTCGTAGGCCACCTCGACGACCAGATCGGGGCGCAGCGGCACCCACGAGAGGTCCTTCTTGCCCGACCAGCGGCTCGGCGCCCCCGGCAGCCGGGCGCTCTCGTGCGCGGCCGCGTCCCCCCACGCCGCCCAGGGGTGCCCGGAGACGTCGTCCAGCCGCAGCGGCTCCAGCTCCTCCACCAGCTCCGCCCGGCGCTTCATGGTGAACGCGGCGCACACCCCCACGTGCTGAAGCACCCCCTGGTCGTCGTGGAGTCCGAGCAGCAGGGAGCCCACCACCGGACCGCTCTTGTGCAGCCGGTAGCCGGCCACCACCACGTCCGCGGTCCGTTCGTGCTTGATCTTGAACATGGCGCGCTCGTCCGGCAGGTAGCGCAGCGTCGGCGGCTTGGCCACCACCCCGTCGAGACCCGCCCCCTCGAACTGCTCGAACCACCGCCGTGCCACCTCGACGTCCCCGGTGGCGGGGGCCAGGTGCACCGGCGGGGAGACATCGCGCAGCATCCGCTCCAGCAGGGCGCGGCGGTCCGTGAGGGGACGGCCGGTCAGGGACTCGTCGTCCAGCGCCAACAGGTCGAAGGCGACGAACGAGGCCGGGGTGCGCTCCGCCAGGGTGCGGACCCGGGAGTCCGCCGGATGGATGCGCTCGGTCAGCGCGTCGAAGTCCAGCCGCCCGCCGCGGGCGATCACGATCTCCCCGTCCACCACGCACCGCTCGGGCAGCCGCTCCCGGAGCGCGGTCACCAGCTCCGGGAAGTAGCGGGTGAGCGGCTTGGTGGTGCGACTGGCGAGTTCCACCTCCTCGCCGTCGCGGAACACGATCGCGCGGAAGCCGTCCCACTTGGCCTCGTAGTGCATCCCCTCGGGGATCTTCGCCACCGACTTGGCGAGCATCGGCTTCACGGGCGGCATCACCGGCAGGTCCATGCAGCGATTCTGCGTGTGCGGGCCGCCCGGGGCACGCCTACCGTGGCACACATGGGTGACGACGCCGTGGAACTGGACGCCGGAGGACGCAAGGTGCGCCTGTCCCACCCGGACAAGGTGCTCTTCCCGGAGCGGGGCTGGACCAAGCGGGACGTGGCCGAGTACTACCTCGCCGTCGGGCCGGGCGTGGTGCGGGCGCTGCGCGAGCGGCCCACCACCCTCCAGCGCTTCCCGGACGGCGTCGAGGGGGAGTGGTTCTTCCAGAAGCGCGTCCCCAAGAACCACCCCGACTGGATCCCCACCGCCCACATCACCTTTCCCAGCGGCCGCAGCGCCGACGAGATGTGCCCCACCGAGATCGCCGCGGTGATCTGGGCCGTGCAGTTCAACACCCTGACCTTCCACCCCTGGCCGGTCCGCAGGACCGACGTCGACCGGCCGGACGAGCTGCGCCTGGACCTCGACCCGCAGCCCGGCACCGGGTACGCCGACGCGGTCGCCGCGGCCCACGAACTGCGGCAGGTCCTCGAGGAGTACGGGGTGCGCGGCTGGCCCAAGACCTCCGGAGGCCGCGGCATCCACGTGTTCGTGCCGATCGAGCCGCGGTGGACCTTCACCGAGGTGCGGCGCGCGGCGATCGCCGCCGGGCGGGAGCTGGAGCGGCGGATGCCGGAGCAGGTCACCACCCGGTGGTGGAAGGAGGAGCGCGGCGAGAAGATCTTCGTCGACTACAACCAGACCGCGCGCGACCGGACCATCGCCTCCGCCTACTCCGTCCGGCCCCGGCCGCACGCCCCCGTCTCGGCGCCGCTGCGCTGGGAGGAGGTGGGCGAGGCCCGGCCCGAGGACTTCGACATCCGGACCATGGCCGCCCGGTTCGCCGAGGTGGGCGACGTGCACGCGGACATGGAGGACCACGCCTTCTCCCTGGAGCCGCTGCTGGAACTGGCGCGGCGCGACGAGGCCGAGCACGGGCTCGGCGACCTGCCGTACCCGCCCGACCACCCGAAGATGCCCGGGGAGCCGAAGCGGGTGCAGCCCAGCCGGGCCAGGAAGGCCTGAGCGGGGCCTGCCGGCCGCCGAGGGCCCGCCGTTCGCTGCCTGCCCGTTCGCTGCCGGCCCGGCTGCCTTTGCCCTGGCCGCACCTGGCAGCGGTACCTGGCCGTCGGCTGGTGCACGGTGGGGCGAGCCGCTCGCCGCGGAGGCACCGCCCCTGCGCCCGCCCGTGCCGCCCCCTGGCGGCCCAGCCGCCCGCAGGCGCGGCAGGCATGGCAGGCGCGGCAGCCGCCCGGCCGAGGCGTCGTCGGCGGACGGCGCCGGAGCCGAGGCGCCCCCGCTCACCCCCGCGGCGGCTCCGGGCGCAGGACCGCGAAGCGGGCGCCGTGCGGGTCGGCGAGGCGGGCCATCCGCCCGACGCCCTCGACGTCGACGGGGCCCAGGTGCACCGAGCCGCCCCGTTCACGGGCGCGGCCGGTCACCCCGTCGACGTCCGTCACCGCGAAGTACGGCAGCCAGTGCGTGCCGCCCTCCGCCGGGTCGTCCGCCGAGCCGACCACGCCGCCGAACGCCGCGTCCTCCTCGGCGCCCGCCGGGTTGACCGCGGTGTAGACGCCGCCCGGGAAGGAGACGGAGGAGGTCTCCCAGCCGAGCGTCGAGTGGTAGAAGCCCGCGGCCCCCGCCACGTCCGTTGTGTGCAGCTCCACCCAGCACAGGGCCCCGGCCTCGCCGGTGACCTCGAGCCCGGTCAGCGTCCCCGGGCGCCACACGCCGAAGGACGCACCCATCGGGTCGGCGAAGATCGCCATCCGGCCCTTGTCCATGACGTCGTCCGGCTCCATCAGCACGGACCCCTTGGCCCCGCGGACCGCCCGCGCGGTGGCGTCCACGTCGTCGGAGCCGAAGTAGACCGTCCACGCGCCGGAGGCGTCACGGGTCTCCATGCCGCCCGCCACCGTCCGGCCGCCCGAGGTGAAGAACCCGTAGCCCCCGGCGTCCGGGCCGGCCGAGCCGAACTGCCAGCCGAAGAGGCCACCGTAGAAGGTCATCGCCACGTTGATGTCGGGCGTCCCCAGATCGACCCAGTTGGGGGAGCCGGGGACGAAGGCGGTGGTCAGCATCGTTGCCTCACGATCGTCGGGGGTGCGCGGCGCGCGGCGCGCGCCGCGGGTACCGCCGAGTGTGCACCGCGCACCCCCGCCGACCGTGGAGTCACGGCCGCTCCAGGTCCTCCCGGGTGACCTCGGTCAGCTCGCCGTCGGCCATCAGCCACCGGGTGACGCCGATCGAGTCGAGGAACGGCAGGTCGTGACTGGCCACCAGCAGCGCCCCCCGGTACCCCTCCAGCGCCCGGGTCAGCTGCCGCACGCTCGCCATGTCCAGGTTGTTGGTGGGCTCGTCGAGCATCAGCAGCTGCGGCGCCGGCTCCGCCAGCATCAGCGCGGCCAGCGCCGCCCGGAAGCGCTCGCCGCCGGACAGCGACCCGGCCGGCTGCTCCGCCCGCGCCCCGCGGAACAGGAACCGGGCGAGCCGCGCCCGCACCTCGTTGACGGTGGCGCCGGGCGCGAACCGCGCCACGTTGCCCGCGACCGACAGCTCCTCGTCGAGGATGTCGAGCCGCTGCGGCAGGAAGCGGGCCGGCACGTGCGTGACCGCCGCCCCCTCCACCGGCGCCAGCTCGCCCGCCAGGGTCCGCAACAGCGTGGTCTTGCCGGAACCGTTGCGGCCGACCAGGGCGACGCGCTCGGGCCCCCGCACCTCGAACACGCCGTCCAGCGACGCCCCGTGGACCACCCGCAGGTCCTCCAGGGTGAACACGGTCCGGCCCGGCGGGACGGCCGTGGCGGGAAGGTCGACGCGGATCTCGTCGTCCTCGCGCAGGGCGAGCTCCGCCTCGTCCAGCCGCTCCCGGGCCCCGGCGAGGCGTTCCTGGTGCATCGCCCGGTGCTTGCCGGCCGACTGCTCGGCCGCGTTCTTGCGCAGCCCCATCACGATCTTGGGCTCGCGCTTCTGCTCGTTCATCTTCTGGCCGTACTTCTTGCGCTTGGCCAACTTGGTCTGCGCCTCGACCAGTTCACGCTTCTGGCGGCGCACGTCCGCCTCGGCGGCGCGCACCGTGCGCTGGGCGGCCTCCTGCTCGGCGGCCAGCGCCTCCTCGTAGTCGGTGAGATTGCCGCCGTACCAGGTGACCTCGCCCGCGCGCAGATCGGCGATCCGGTCGGCCAGCTCCAGCAGTTCGCGGTCGTGACTGACCATGACCACGACGCGGGAACTGCCGCCCCAGCCCGCCACGGTGTCGTAGAGCCGGCGGCGCGCGAAGACGTCCAGGTTGTTGGTGGGCTCGTCCAGCAGCAGCACGTCGGGGCGGCGCAGCAGCAGCGCGGTGAGCCGCAGCAGCACCGACTCGCCGCCGGACAGCTCGCCGACGGCACGGTCCAGGCCCAGGTGACCCAGGCCGAGTTCGCCCAGGGTGGCCAGGGCGCGCTCCTCGACGTCCCAGTCGTCGCCGACGGTCTCGAAGTGCTCCTCGGAGACGTCGCCGGACTCGATGGCGTGCAGCGCGGCCCGCTTGGCCTCGATGCCCAGCGCCTGGTCGACGCGGAGCGAGGTGTCGAGCGTGACGTTCTGCGGGAGGTAGCCGAGCTCGCCGGTCACCCGGAGGAACCCGTCGGTCGGGGTGAGTTCCCCGGCGATCAGCTTGAGCAGGGTGGACTTCCCGGCGCCGTTGACGCCGACCAGTCCTGTGCGGCCGGCGGTGAAGGAGACGTCCAGCTCCTCCAGGACCGGGGTGCCGTCCGGCCAGGCGAAGGACAGGGACGCGGCGGTGACGGAAGGTGCGGAGGTGGTCGACACGTGGCCTCGCGGTGGTGTGATGCGGTCGGGTGATCGCGTATCGAGACACCGTGCCGAGGCCGGGAAAGAAAAAGGCCCTGCAGGCGGAGGACGGCTCATGACGTCCGAGGTCGCACACGCGACGCGACCAGCCCCGGGGTACGCGGGGGTGCGGCGCGGTGTCTCAAGACCTCAGACGAGCAACGTCCTTCTCCGATCGACGGCAGCAGAAGCACCACCAGGGTAACCACACCGCCCGACGCGGGGCGAGTCGTTTTCCGCCGGGCCCCTCAGAGCACGTCGCGCATCAGCTCGGCCAGGTCCTCGTCGAGGTCCAGGTGCAGGTGCTCGCAGCCGAACGGCACCACCGCGGCGGAGACGGCGAGGAACTGGCGCAGCTCGTCGGTCGCCACGTGCACCACCGCGGCGCCCTCGGGGGAGTGGAACTCCAGCGCCGTACGCCCCTCCGCGTAGGGCAGCACCCGCACGTCCCCCAGGCCGTGCGCGTCACGCAGCCCCTCGGTCAGCAGCTCCCGGGCGAACGTCCAGCACACCTCCACGCCCTCCAGGGTGGCCGGGCCGGGGAAGGTCATCCGCACCGCGAACGGATCGTCGGTGTCGTAGTGCAGCGTCGACGGGATCACCGTCATCCGCGGAACCGCGGCGACGAGACGGGCCTGTACCGGGTGCTCGATGACGGTGGACAAGACGGCTGCTCCCCTGGAAGTCGACTGACCGGACGCCGGGCTGGTCGGACCCGCGCAATGGAACAGAGGCCGGACGGCGGAAATCCGTACACCCCCGCCACGTGACCTGCGTCACCGAGGCCATTCCCCCCGCCACCATTCCCCCACGGCATCTCCAGGACTCGTCCCCCGCATCGGCGTTCCCATGCGCCCTGCGCCGTCGCGCCGTCCGGTCGCCGCCGCATGGCGCCCCTCCATGACCGTACGGAACATGGGTATCCGACCTGTCTCCGAAGATTCCCGACATGCCGACATGAAGGAGTGCGCGACCATGCCCCGTGGTTCCAGCCCCAAGCGGGAGAGGCAGTACGAGCACATCAAGGAGAGCGAGAAGTCCCGCGGCGCCTCCACCGACCGCGCCGAGGAGATCGCCGCACGCACGGTCAACAAGGAACGCGCCCGCTCCGGCGAGTCGAGGACCGCGAGCCGCACCTCCACCGAGGACATGTCGTCCGGCAAACGGGGCGGACAGCGCTCCGGCAGCGGCTCGCAGGGCCCGACGTACGACCAGCTCTACCAGGAGGCGCGGAAGAAGAACGTCCAGGGCCGCTCCGACATGAACAAGGAGCAGCTCCGCAAGGCCCTGGGCAAGTGACCGCCGAGGGGCCGTAGTCTCTTCGGCCGTGACCGACACCCAGGCCGTCACCGCGGCCACCGCACGAGTTCCCGAGGGCTGGCCCACCACCGAGGAGGCCGCCCTGGCGGTCCAGGAGGAGCTGCGCGCGCGGCTCCTCCTCGGCGAGGAGGGCCCACCCCCGGGAACCGGCCCCGTCACCGGCGTCGACGTGGCCTACGACGACGGGCGCGGGGTGGTCGCGGCCGCCGCGGTCACCCTGGACGCGGCCACCCTCGAGGTGACCGGCCGCGCCGTCGCCGTCGGGCCGGTCGCCTTCCCCTACGTCCCCGGGCTGCTCGCCTTCCGCGAGGTGCCCGCCGTGCTGGCCGCCCTGGAAGCCCTCCCCGGCCCGCCCGGCCTGGTGGTCTGCGACGGCTACGGCCTCGCCCACCCCCGGCGCTTCGGCCTCGCCTGTCACGTGGGGGTGCTCACCGGACTGCCCGCCGTCGGCGTCGCCAAGAACCCCTTCGTCCTCACCGCAGACCCGCCCGGCCCGGGCCGCGGCGACCACACCCCGCTGCTCCAGGACGGGGAGGAGGTCGGCCGGGCGCTGCGCACCCGCGCGGGCGTGAAGCCGGTCTTCGTCTCGGCCGGCCACCGGATCTCCCTGGACAACGCCTGCGCCCACACCCTGGCGCTGACCCCCCGCTACCGCCTGCCCGAGACCACCCGGCACGCCGACGCCCTGTGCCGCGAGGCGCTCAAGGAGGCCCTGGCGCGGCCGTGACCGCCTCCAGGAACCACTGCCGACCGGCATCCGACTGAGCGCTTGCTTTCCAGGCTCTTGTGCGGTGCTCCCCACCTTCGTAGCATCACCGGTGTTACATCAGTTGTGTCACATGCAGGCCGGGGTCGCACCGGGACCGCGCGCCGCGAACAGTGGGGGCTCCGATGACGGTGGCGAACACGCCACGAAGCCCGGGAGACGGCCCCGGGGCGGGCGGTCCGCGAGGACCGCTGGACGGTGTGCGCGTGCTGGAACTGGCGGGCATCGGCCCCGGCCCGTTCGCCGCCATGTTGCTGGGCGACCTCGGCGCCGACGTGGTCCGGGTCGACCGGCCCGGTGGCATCGCCGTCGCCCCCGACCCCCGGTACGACGTCACGAACCGCAACAAGCGGTCGGTGGTGCTCGACCTCAAGTCGCCCGACGGCGCCGAGCGCGTCCTCGATCTGGCCGAACGCGCCGACATCCTGATCGAGGGCTACCGCCCCGGGGTCGCCGAACGCCTCGGAGTGGGCCCCGAGGCGTGCCACGCCCGCAATCCGCGCCTGGTGTACGGACGGATGACCGGCTGGGGGCAGGACGGCCCGCTCGCCGACCGGGCCGGCCACGACATCTCCTACCTCGCCCCCACCGGCGTCCTCGGCATGATCGGCGAGGCCGGCCGGCCCCCGGTCGTCCCGGTGAACCTGCTCGGGGACTTCGCCGGCGGCTCCCTCTACCTGGTCACCGGCGTGCTCGCGGCCCTGCACCACGCCCGCGCCACCGGAGCCGGACAGGTGGTCGACGCCGCCATCGTCGACGGCGCGGCCCACCTGTCGGCGCTGATCCACGGCATGCTCGCCGGCGGGCAGTGGCAGGACCGGCGCGGCGCCAACCTGCTCGACGGCGGCTGCCCCTACTACGGCGTGTACGCCTGCGCGGACGGGGGGCACATCGCGGTCGGCGCCCTGGAACCGCAGTTCTACGCCCGGTTCCTCGACCTGCTGGGCCTGCCGGAGTTCCGGGACGCGCACGTCGACCTGTCCCGCTGGCCCGCCCTGCGGGAGGCCGTCGCCGCGCGCTTCGCGACCCGCGACCGCGACGAGTGGGCGGCCGTCTTCGAGGGGTCCGACGCCTGCGTGGCCCCGGTCCTCTCGCTGCGCGAGGCCCCGCACCACCCGCACCTCGCCGCCCGGTCGACCTTCGTCGAGCACTCCGGCATCGTCCAGCCGGCGCCCGCCCCGCGCTTCTCCCTCACCCCGGGGAGCGTGCGGACAGGCCCAGTGCGCGCCGGATCCGGCGCCGAGGAGGTGGCCCGCGACTGGGACCTGCCCGCCCTTCTGGCCGGCTCCCGCGACGACCACGCCGACGCCGGCGCTGACGAGGACCGCGCCGCCGACGCCGGTGCCGCCGAGGACCGCGCCGCGGGCGACCGCGCCGACGACCGCCGCGCCCCCGACCACGACCGCCCCGCCGCACCCGACGACGACCACTCCGCACCCCTGCGAAAGGCTGACCAGTGAGCACCGAAGCGTACGTCTACGACGCGATCCGCACCCCCCGCGGGCGCGGCAAGGCCAACGGGGCCCTGCACGGCACCAAGCCGATCGATCTCGTGGTCGGACTGATTCACGAGATCCGCGCCCGTTTCCCCGACCTCGACCCGGCCGCCGTCGACGACATCGTGCTCGGCGTGGTCAGCCCCATCGGCGACCAGGGCTCCGACATCGCCCGCACCGCCGCCATCGCCGCGGGCCTGCCCGACACCGTCGCCGGCGTGCAGGAGAACCGCTTCTGCGCCTCCGGTCTCGAGGCCGTCAACATGGCGGCCATGAAGGTCCGCTCCGGCTGGGAGGACCTGGTCCTGGCGGGCGGCGTGGAGTCCATGTCCCGCGTCCCGCTGGGCTCGGACGGCGGCGCCTGGGCGATGGACCCGATGACCAGCCTGGAGACCGACTTCGTCCCCCAGGGCATCAGCGCCGACCTGATCGCCACCCTGGAGGGCTTCTCCCGCCGCGAGTGCGACGAGTACGCGGCGCTCTCCCAGGAGCGGGCCGCCACCGCCTGGAAGGAGGGCCGCTTCAAGCGGTCCGTCGTCCCGGTCAAGGACCGCAACGGCTTCACCGTGCTGGACCACGACGAGTTCATGCGCCCCGGCACCACCGCCGACTCCCTCGCGAAGCTGAAGCCCTCCTTCGCCGCGATCGGCGACATGGGCGGCTTCGACGCCGTCGCCCTGCAGAAGTACCACTGGGTCGAGGCCATCGACCACGTCCACCACGCGGGCAACTCCTCCGGCATCGTCGACGGCGCCGCCCTGGTCGCCGTCGGCAACAAGGAGACCGGCGAGCGCTACGGCCTCACCCCGCGTGCCCGCATCGTCTCGGTCGCCGTCTCCGGTTCCGAGCCCACCATCATGCTCACCGGCCCCGCCCCCGCCTCCCGCAAGGCGCTCGCCAAGGCCGGCCTGACCATCGACGACATCGACCTGGTCGAGATCAACGAGGCCTTCGCCGCCGTCGTCCTGCGCTACGTCAAGGACATGGGGCTCTCCCTGGACAAGGTCAACGTCAACGGCGGCGCCATCGCACTCGGCCACCCGCTCGGCGCGACCGGCGCGATGATCCTCGGCACCCTGATCGACGAACTGGAGCGGCAGGACAAGCGCTACGGCCTGGCCACCCTCTGCGTCGGCGGCGGCATGGGCATCGCCACCGTCGTCGAACGCCTCTGACACAGCCCGGCGGAACCACGAGACCTCACGAATCCAACGGAGAGACCCCCGTCATGACCGACAGCACCGCCATCCGCTGGGAGAAGGACGAGACCGGCGTCGTCACGCTCGTCCTGGACACCCCCGGCCAGTCCGCCAACACCATGAACCAGGCGTTCCGCGAGGCGCTGCACGCCGTCGCCGACCGCCTTGAGGCCGAGAAGGACTCGATCCGCGGCGTCGTCGTCACCTCCGCCAAGAAGACCTTCTTCGCCGGCGGCGACCTGCGCGAGCTCATCAAGGTCACCCCGGAGACCGCCCACGACCTCTTCGAGGGCGGCCTGGAGATGAAGCGCGACCTGCGCCGCATCGAGACCCTCGGCAAGCCGGTCGTCGCCGCGATCAACGGCGCCGCCCTCGGCGGCGGCTACGAGATCGCCCTCACCTGCCACCACCGGGTCGCCCTCGACGCCCCCGGCTCCAAGATCGGCCTGCCCGAGGTGACCCTGGGCCTGCTGCCGGGCGGCGGCGGCGTCGTGCGCACCGTCCGCAAGCTCGGCATCACCGACGCCCTGCTCAAGGTGCTGCTCCAGGGCACCCAGTACAGCCCGCGCCGCGCCCTGGACAACGGCCTGGTCGACGAGGTGGTGGACACCCCGGAGGAGATGACCGCCCGGGCCCGCGCCTTCATCGACGCCCACGCCGAGTCCGCCCAGCCCTGGGACCTGCCGGGCTACCGCATCCCCGGCGGTTCCCCGTCGAACCCGAAGTTCGCCGCCAACCTGCCGGCCTTCGCGGCCAACCTGCGCAAGCAGACCAACGGCGCCCCCTACCCGGCCCCGCGCGCCATCCTGGCCGCCGCGATCGAGGGCTCCCAGGTCGACTTCGAGACCGCCCAGGTGATCGAGTCCCGCTACTTCGCGGAGCTCGCCGCGGGACAGACCGCCAAGAACATGACGCAGGCGTTCTTCTTCGACCTTCAGGCCGTCAACTCCGGCGCCAACCGCCCCCAGGGGATCGAGCCGCGCAAGGTCACCAAGGTCGCCGTGCTCGGCGCGGGCATGATGGGCGCCGGCATCGCCTACTCCTGTGCCATGGCCGGCATCGAGGTCGTCCTCAAGGACGTCTCCGCCGAGGCCGCCGCCAAGGGCAAGGCCTACTCCGAGACGCTGTGCGCCAAGGCCGTCTCCCGCGGCCGCACCACCCAGGAGAAGGCCGACGCCCTGCTGGCCCGCATCACCCCGACCGCCGACGTCCAGGACCTGGCCGGCTGCGACGCGGTGATCGAGGCGGTCTTCGAGGACACCGGCCTCAAGCACAAGGTGTTCCAGGAGATCCAGGACGTCGTCGCCCCCGACGCGCTGCTGTGCTCCAACACCTCCACCCTCCCCATCACCGAGCTCGCCGAGGGCGTCGAGCGCCAGACCGACTTCATCGGCCTGCACTTCTTCTCCCCGGTCGACAAGATGCCGCTGGTGGAGATCATCAAGGGCGCCCGCACCGGCGACGAGGCGCTCGCCCGGGCCTTCGACCTGGTCCGCCAGATCCGCAAGACGCCGATCGTGGTCAACGACTCCCGCGGCTTCTTCACCTCCCGCGTCATCGGCCACTTCATCAACGAGGGCGTCGCCATGGTCGGCGAGGGCATCGAGCCCGCCTCCGTGGAGCAGGCGGCCGCCCAGGCCGGCTACCCCGCCAAGGTGCTCAACCTGATGGACGAGCTGACCCTCACCCTGCCGCGCAAGATCCGCAAGGAGACCAGGGAGGCGGTCGAGGCGGCAGGCGGCACCTGGGTCTCCCACCCGGCCGAGGCCGTGGTGGACCGGATGGTCGACGAGTTCGGCCGCACCGGCCGCAGCGGCGGCGCCGGCTTCTACGACTACGTGGACGGCAAGCGGGCCGGCCTGTGGCCGGGCCTGCGCGAGCACTTCACCGAGCCGGGCCACCGCATCCCGTTCGAGGACATGCAGGAGCGGATGCTGTTCTCCGAGGCCCTGGACACCGTGAAGCTGATCGAGGAGGGCGTCCTCACCTCGGTGGCCGACGCCAACATCGGCTCCATCATGGGCATCGGCTTCCCGGCCTGGACCGGCGGCGTGCTCCAGTACGTCAACGGCTACCCGGGCGGCCTGCCGGGCTTCGTGGCCCGGGCCCGCGAGCTGGCGGAGAAGTACGGCGACCGGTTCCAGCCGCCCGCGCTGCTGGTCGAGAAGGCGGAGAAGGGCGAGGTCTTCACCGACGCCCGCTGACCCCCGTGCCGGCGGCCGGCCCCGCCCTCAGGGCCGGCCGCCGAGCCAGCTCAGCAGTTCCTGGCGCAGCGACCGCTGGAAGGCGGTCAGCAGCGCCTGCACCACCAGCGGCTGCATGTGCGCCGACAGCGACCGCACCGACTCGGCGTCCTGCTCGGCCGACGCCTCGCGCAGCAGCCCGGACAGCGCCTGGGCGGCGGACCGGGAGTGCTCGGTGAGCACCGCGCGCGCCTCCAGCAGCGTCTCCTGGGCGAACGGCATGTCCAGCACCTCCACGCACAGGCGCAGCAGACCGGTGTCCACCCGGAAGGCGTCCTCGCCCTGGCGGTCCACCACGTCCAGCTGGGCCAGCCGCTCGAGGTCCTGGTCGTCCAGCGGGCGCCCGGCCAGGCGCTCCAGGCCCGCGCGGTCCAGTGTCTCGGCGTTCTCCGGGGCCCAGGAGGCCACCACGGCCCGCTCCAGGGCCAGGTCGTGGGCGGTCACGTCGTCCGGGAGCCCGCGCAGGTGACGTTCGATGCCGGCCAGCGTCATGCCCTGCCGCTGCAGCTCCTCGATCAGCGCCAGGCGCGCCAGATGCTCCGGTCCGTACCGGCCGACCCGCCGGGGGCCGATCTCGGGCGGCGGCAGCAGCCCGCGCGTGCTGTAGAAGCGCACGGTCCGGACCGTCACGCCGGCGCGCGCGGCCAGCTCGTCGACCGTGAGCGTGGGCCCCTGGGTGTCGGTCCTCATGCGCAACAGTATTGCTGTCTCACCACCACTGCGAAAGACGCGATGTGAACTCCGCCACTGCGCATCGTCATGCGGAATGAGAGATTCACTCCCGGCCCGCACCCGTAGGACGCCAAAAGCGCCGGTGGCGGGCCGTGTACCGTCCGACCCCCGCGCCACCAGCGCACCGGGGAGCAACAGAGTGGAACACGCGTGAGCAAGGACGTCGCGACCGCCACGGTCACGAAGCCCCTCGACGGCCCGGCGGCCACCGGCCCGGGCGCCGAACCCCCCGCGGACGCCGGGGACGCCGGTTACAGCAAGGACCTCAAGGCCCGGCACATCAACATGATCGCCATCGGCGGGGCGATCGGCACCGGTCTCTTCCTCGGCGCCGGCGGCCGCCTGGAGAGCGCCGGCCCCGCCCTCGCCCTGGCCTACCTGGTCTGCGGCGTCTTCGCCTTCTTCGTGGTGCGGGCGCTCGGCGAACTCGTCGTCTACCGCCCCTCCTCGGGCTCCTTCGTCTCCTACGCGCGGGAGTTCCTCGGCGAGAAGGGCGCCTACGTCGCCGGCTGGATGTACTTCGTCAACTGGTCCACGACCGGTATCGCCGACATCACCGCGGTGGCGCTCTACACGCACTACTGGAGCCTGTTCTCCGACATCCCGCAGTGGGTGCTGGCCCTGGCCGCGCTCGCGGTGGTGCTCACCGCGAACCTGATCTCGGTGAAGTACTTCGGCGAGATGGAGTTCTGGTTCGCCATCGTCAAGGTCGCGACCCTGGTCGTGTTCATGCTGGTCGGCATCTTCCTGCTGGTCGCCGGGCACGACGTCGGCGGTACCACCCCCGGCCTCTCGGTGATCACCGACAACGGCGGACTACTCCCGCACGGCGTCCTGCCCGTCGTCCTGGTGATGCAGGGCGTGGTCTTCGCCTACGCCTCCCTGGAACTGGTCGGGACGGCCGCCGGCGAGACGGCGGAGCCCCGCAAGGTCGTCCCGCGCGCGGTGAACTCGATCATGTGGCGGGTCGGCCTCTTCTACGTCGGCTCCGTGGTGCTGCTCGCGCTGCTGCTGCCCGGCTCGGCCTACTCCGGCGACGAGAGCCCGTTCGTCACCGTGCTCTCCCGCATCGGCGTGCCCGCGGCCGGCGACGTGATGAACCTGGTGGTGCTGACCGCCGCGATGTCCTCGCTGAACTCGGGCCTGTACTCCACCGGCCGCATCCTGCGCTCCATGGCGGCGGCCGGCTCCGCGCCGCGGTTCACCGGCGTGATGAACCGCAACCAGGTGCCCTACGGCGGCATCCTGCTCACCGGTGCGGTCTGCGTGCTGGGCGTGGGCCTCAACTTCCTGATGCCGGGGCAGGCCTTCGAGATCGTGCTCAACGTGGCCTCGCTGGGCATCATCAGCACCTGGGTGATCATCATGGTCTGCCACCTGGTGTTCGTCCGCCGGGCCAGGGCCGGACTGCTGACCCGGCCCGCCTTCCGGCTGTGGGGCAGCCCGGTGACGGAGATCGTCACCATCGCCTTCCTGCTCGCCGTGCTCGCCCTGATGTGGGGCGATCCCGAGGTCGGGCGCAGGACGCTGCTGCTGATCCCGGCCATCGCCGCCGCGCTGGTGGCCGGCTGGTTCGCCGTCCGCCGCCGCGTCACCCGTCCGGAGGACGCCGGGGCGCCGGCCCCGAAGCGGGGCTGACCCGCGCCGCGTGCGGCCGGGACGCCCCGCCCGGCCGCACACGGGGAGCGACACCAGGATTACGCGGGTGAGAAACGCGGGATACGTGGTAGCTGCGTAGCGGAACCAGACCAAGATCCGCTCGGCGAAAGGTGCCGCAGTGTCGCAAGACGTTCCCGACCCCTCGCAACACCACCACAAGGGCTCCCTGCCCGGCACCGAGGCCGGCCTGCCCGGTCCTCAGCACCAGGGCACCGACTGGGTGGTCTTCGGGGTGACCGCGGCGCTGACCCTCTCCTTCGTCCTGTGGGGCGCGTTCGGCACGGACTCCCTGGAGGACGTCTCCGGGACGCTCCTCGGCGAGCTGATCCACAACTGCGGCTGGGCCTTCGTGCTGGCCGCCTCCTGCTTCGTGATCTTCGCCCTCTGGCTGGCGATCAGCCGCTACGGGCGCATCCACCTGGGCTCGGAGCACGAGAAGCCGGAGTTCCGCACGGTCTCCTGGATCGCCATGATGTTCAGCGCCGGCATGGGCATCGGCCTGATGTTCTGGGGCGTCAGCGAACCGCTGGCCCACTTCGTCGACGCCCCGCCCGGCACCCGGCCCGGCAGCGTCGGCGAGCGCATGTCGACCGCCATGGCGACCACCCTCTTCCACTGGACCCTGCACCCGTGGGCCATCTACGCGGTGGTGGGCCTCGGCATCGCCTACAGCACCTTCCGCAAGAAGCGCCGGCAGACCATCAGCTCGGTCTTCACCCCGCTCATCGGACGCCGGCACGCCGAGGGGGCCGTCGGCCGGGTCATCGACATCCTGGCCATCGTCGCCACGGTGTTCGGCTCCGCCGCCTCGCTCGGCCTCGGCACCCTGCAGATCGGCTCCGGCATGCAGGAGGTCGGCTGGCTGGAGAAGGCCGGCACCGGGCTGCTCGTCTCCATCATCGCCGTGCTGACCCTGGCCTTCGTCCTGTCCGCCGTCTCCGGCGTCGAACGGGGCATCCAGTGGCTCTCCAACACCAACATGGTGCTGGCGCTGGTGCTCGCCGTCTTCGTCTTCGTGGCCGGCCCCACCATCGTGATCCTCGACCTGGTGCCCACCTCGCTCTTCGCCTACCTGGGCGACCTGCCGGAGCTGGCCGGGCGCACCGAGATCAGCGGGGGAGCGACCGTCGACGAGTGGCTGTCCAGCTGGACGGTCTTCTACTGGGCGTGGTGGATCTCCTGGACGCCCTTCGTCGGCATGTTCATCGCCCGCATCAGCCGCGGCCGCACCATCCGTCAGTTCATCGGCGGCGTCATCCTGGTCCCCAGCACGGTCAGCCTGATCTGGTTCGCCATCTTCGGCGGCTCCGCCATGCAGCTCCAGTCCCGTGACATGCTCGGCGACGCGTCCACGGTCGAGGGGCGGCTCTTCGCGGTGCTGCGGGAGTACCCGATCGCCACGGCCACCTCGCTGCTGGTGATGATCCTGGTCGCGATCTTCTTCGTCTCCGGCGCGGACGCCGCCTCGATCGTGATGGGCACGTTGTCGCAGCGCGGCGCGCTGGAGCCGCAGAAGCCGCTGGTGGTCTTCTGGGGCGTGGTCACCGGCGCGGTGGCCGCGATCATGCTGCTCGTCGGCAGCGGCAAGGGGGACGCGCTCACAGGGCTGCAGAACCTGACCATCCTCGCCGCGGCCCCCTTCGTGCTGGTGATGATCGGGATCTGCTGGGCGCTGATGCGGGACCTTCGGCGCGACCCGCTGATGCTGCGGGAGGAGGCGGCCAGCGAGGCGCTCGAGGACGCGGTGGTCACCGGCTACCGGAAGTTCGACGGCGACTTCGAGCTGCAGGTGCGACCCGCCCAGGGCAACGGCCCCGCCTCGGGCTCCACGATGGCCGACGACTCCCCGATCTGACACCGCTCGCACGGCCCGGGCCCCGCGGCGATGCGCGGGGCCCGGGCGTCCGGCCGTCACCGAGGACCCAGGGTCAGGGGGTCACGCCGCAGGTGGGGTCGGCGAGGGCCGTCACGGTGTACGGGGGGTGGCCCGGCGGCTCGTCGTTCTGGCTGTTCACCACGTAGAGACGGCAGCCGTGCACCGCGAGTGTGGTGGGCAGGTCGAGCGCCCCGTCGGTGAGGCGGTGGGTCACCGTGCCCGTCCGCAGCTCGGCGTCGAGGCGGGCGATGTAGACGCCGTGCGGGGCGCCGTAGTTGAGTACGGCGTAGAGCGTCCGGCCGCGCAGCACCATGCCGTCGGCGCCGAAGGACTGGTCCCCGAGGTCGAGCGGGGCGACCTCCTTGTCGTCGGTGTCGACCCGCCACACGGCCTCGGTGCCGTTCGAGGCCACGAGGAGCGTGGAGCCGGACCCGTCGGCCACGATGCCGTTCAGGAGCCAGTAGCGGGCCGGGAACTGCGGGAACGCGGAGCGGATGTCCAGCCAGGGTTCGAGGGGGCCCAGCGTGGAGCCCCGGATCTCCGCACGGTGGATGACGGGGTTGTCCCAGTCGGTCACGTACACCGCGTCCTTCGTCACGGCCAGGTCGTTGAGGCGGGGGGCGCCGAGCGGTCCCGCCTGTGCGGTACGGCTGGCGAGGAGCCGTCCGTGACGGTCGTGGACCGTCAAGGTCGCGCCCCCGACGGACAGGACACGGCCGCGCCGGTCGGTGTGGACGCCCAGGGTGCTGGAGCGTCCCTCCAGTCCGCGCGCCGGGAACGGCTTCAGGTCCGGGTCGCCGACGCGGCCCCGGTACAGGGTGCCCAGGCCGTCGGACGAGACGAGCATCGTGCCGTTCGGGGTGACGGTGATCCCCTCGGGCAGGACGCCGTCCTCCCGGGAGACGACGTAGGTGTCCGGCAGGTCCCGTGCGACGGCCGGGGCGGGCGCGCCGGCGAGGGTCGCGATCAGGAGCGCGGCTGCGAGGCAGGCTGTTCGGGCGGGGACGCGGCGCATCGGCGTGACCTCCGGGGATGTGGCGGTGGGAACGGGACATCGGCTCGGCGCGCGGTGGCGGGCGAGCAGCGGAACCAGGTCCGGCGGCGGGAAAGGAGCCGGACGGGAGGAGCGTGCGGGGTTCGCGCGCGGAACGCACGGCCTTTCACCCCTGGGTGAAAGGCTCCGCCGGGCGGATAATCGGCCGGCATGATCCGTCTTCACTTCACCGCCGACGACCTGCGCCGGATCACGCTGGCCCCGGCCGCCAACGCCCTGTCCGAAACCGCCCTGAGCGTGCGGCTCAGCCTGCGCCTCGGGGCCCGGGGAGGCGTGGGACGAGGGCCCGTGCCCGCGCACCGTCCGCGGTCCGCCGCCCGGGAGTGGCACCGGTCCCTGCGTCCGGGCGCCGCCGCCCGGGCCGGTGTGCTCGCGGAACTGGTCGCCGAGGACGGGTTCCTACCCGACTTCCTGCTCCAGCCCGCGGCGCACGACTTCGCGGAGGGCCTGGACGCGGCCGCGTCGACGCCCCCGGAGCGGCTGGCGCTCGACCTCGGTGTCCCGGACCCCTCCGGCCGGCACAGCGGTCCGGACCGGCCCGGCCGCTGGGCGCGCCGGCTCGCGCAGGGCCCGTCGGCGGCGACCCGCGCCCTGCGCGAGGACACCCGCCGCTACTTCGAGACGCACGTCGAGCCGCTCTGGCCCCGGATCCGTCGCGACACCCTCGCCGACCGCGCGCTGCGGTCGGAGATGCTGCTCCGCGGCGGTGTCGACGCCCTGCTGACGACGCTGGGCACGACCTGGCGGTGGCAGCCGCCGACGCTGCACCTGCCCTCGCCGTCGACGTACGACGTTCCCCTCTGCGGGCGAGGGCTGCTGCTCCTGCCGTCGTGGTTCACGACCGGGCCGATGGTGATGTACCGCCCCGAGGCGCCGACCGTCCTGGTCTATCCCCTGCACGACGGGGCCGACGGCATCGCCGCCGACGACGACGGCCGGCCGGAGGCGCTCGCGGCGCTGCTCGGCCGCACCCGGGCCCACGTGCTCGGGCTGCTGCGGTCCCCGGCCACCACGACGGCGCTCGCCGAGCGCGCCTGCGTCTCGCTCGCGGCGGCCAGTGGGCACGCGGCGGTCCTGCGGGCGGCGGGGCTGGTCGACACCGTCCGCACCGGGACGGCGGTCCTGCACAGCCTCACGCCCCTCGGACACTCCCTGCTGGAAGGCTGACCCCGCCCGCCGCCCGCCGCCCGCCGCCCGCCGCCCGCCTGCCCGACCACGCCGCCACCGAGGACGACCCACGCCGCCACCGAGGACGACTCCCCGGCGCCGGAACCGGCGCCGGGGAGTCGTGAGGTCCGCGAGCGGTGGCCGTCCCGGCCCCCGCCACGCCACGTCACCCCGCCAGGGCCGCCGCCTCGTGGGCGCAGCCCCAGGCGACGGTGACACCGGCGCCGCCGTGTCCGTAGTTGTGCACCAGCACACGCCCCCCGGCGCGGGTCTCCCGCTCCAGGCGCACCGATGGCCGCGCGGGCCGCAGCCCGACCCGGTGCTCCAGCACCCGCGCCCCCGCTATCTCCGGCCGCACCGCCGCGCACCTCGCCACGATCGCCTCGGCGGTCGCCGGATCCGGCTCGGTGGACCAGTCGCCCACCTCCGCCGTGCCCCCGAGCAGCAGCCGCCCGGGCTGCGGCAGGAAGTACGTGGAGCCCTTCCGGTCGTCGGCGACCGAGGTCAGCCAGGTGTCCACCCCCGGGTTCTCCACGACGACCAGCTGCCCCCGGACGGGATGGACCGAGCCGTCCGGCACCAGCTCCCGCGCCCCGAGCCCGGTCGCGTTCACCACCACCGGCGCCTCGGCGGCCGGCTCGTCCAGTGAGCGCGCCTCGCGCCGCTCCAGCACCCCGCCCGCTGTGCGGAAACGTTCCCGCAGCCAGGGCAGATGGACCCGCATGTCGATCAGCGGCACCCGCGCCCACAGCCCGCCACCGGGACATTCCCCGGGCGTCGCCTCCCGCAGCCCGGGAACCCGCGCGGCCCAGGGGCCGAGCTCGCCGAGGAAGGCGCCGCCGTGGACGCCCGCCACCATGCGCACCCCGGTCTCCTCCGGCCGGGCGGCCAGCGCGGCGTACACCTCGTAGGAGACCAGCGACCAGTCGCCGACCCGCTCCTCGGGCTCGATCCGGTACGGCCACCACAGGCCGCCCGCCACCTCCGAGGCGGCCGGCAGCGCGGAGCCCCGGTCCCACAGCCTCACCCGACGGCCGCTCTCCGCCAGCACCACGGCCGTGGTCAGGCCGATGACGCCGCCGCCGACGACGATCACTTCACCGTGTCGATCCCGTTCCATCCGCGGACCGTAACGGAATGCCAGGGACCGGGAACAGGGCGCCCGCACTGTGGGAATACTCGGACCATGGCTGCCGAGCACGCGACGCACGCGTCCTTCGCCCTCGCCCCCGCGACCCGCGCGGGCGCGGTCCTCGCCGGCGGGGCGCACGTCACCCACCGGGACTTCACCGACTTCGTCGTCGACGGGCGTCCGCTGCTCTTCCGCCTCGCGGACCTGGACGCGGTCTCCCCGCTCGCCGCCGACGTGCCGCCGGTCATCTTCGCCGAGCAGGTGCGCGCGCTGCTGCTGGAGGCGCCGGCCCCGCTGCCGGGCGGGCGGTACCTCGTCTACGGCTGCCCCGAGTGCGCCGACCTCGCCTGCGGGGCGGTCACCGCGGTCATCGAGCGGGACGGCGAGGACTACGTGTGGCGCGACTTCGCCTGGCAGAGCGACGACCACCCCGACCTGCGGCTCAACGGCTACCACGGTCTCGGCCCCTTCCGTTTCCGCGGGGCCGAGTACTGCGAGGCCCTCACCGGCCTCCTGGAGTCCGCCCGCGGCACCGGGGCGCGGGGCCGCCGGGTGCTGCTGATCGGCGCGCGGGCCGCCGTGCTCAACAAGCTCGCCGCCGCCCTGCGGTCCATCGGTATAGGGGCCGACATCGGCGACGACCCGGCCGAGGTGCCGCCGGAGGAACTGCGTGCCTACGGGGTGGTGGCGTTCGGACGCGCGGTGGGGGAGGAGCGGCGGCACGAGGTGCGTGCCGCGTTCCGGCGGGCGGGGGCCGAGGTGGCGTACGTCGACGGCCTCGCCCCGGTGATCCCGCTGCTGGTGGCGCAGACCGAGGAGGCCCTGGACCGGCGCCCGGAGGACCGGCGCCGGCTGGCCGCGCTGCGGGCGACCGAGCGCGAGGCGGTGGTCGAGGTCAGCTCCGACTGCCGTGTGGGCCTCACCGTCTACCGCATGGACCGGCTCCGCCGCACCCACGAACACATCGCCTTCGACGACGTGCTGTCCCGTGGCAGCCACCGGCTCCCGCTGGACCCCGGCGTGGTCCGGGGCGACGCCTTCCTGGTCGCCCGCACCTCGGGCGAGGTCCGCGTCGCGGCCGTCCCGCACTGACACCGGGCCGGGGCGGAAACAGCGCAGCCCCGGCCCCTCGGCCTCACCCGGCCGGGGCCGCCCCGCCTCGTCGCTCGCACCCGGCGGCGTTGGAGGGCGCGGTGGGGGTCACCCGGCGGTGGGGTCAGAGCAGGCCGGCCCGGCGCAGGGCGTCCGCCATCGCGCTGTCGGCGGGCGGCTGGGCGCGGCGGCCGTCCCCGCCGCCGCCCCGGCCCTCCATCGGCCGGCGCTGCTGCGGCGGACGCTGCCCGCCGCGCTGCTGCTGCCGCTCGCCGCGGGCCGGATGCTCCGCGGTCTTCTCGTCCTCCAAACGCAGCGTCAGCGAGATCCGCTTGCGCGGGATGTCGACGTCCAGCACCTTCACCCGGACGATGTCACCCGGCTTCACCACGTCCCTCGGGTCCTTGACGAAGGTGCGCGACATCGCCGAGACGTGCACCAGGCCGTCCTGGTGCACGCCGACGTCGACGAAGGCGCCGAAGGCGGCCACGTTGGTGACCACGCCCTCCAGGATCATCCCCGGCTCCAGGTCGGAGATCTTCTCGACGCCGTCCTTGAAGCTGGCGGTGCGGAAGGCGGGCCGCGGGTCGCGACCGGGCTTCTCCAGCTCCTTCAGGATGTCGGTCACCGTCGGCAGACCGAAGGTGTCGTCCACGAACTGCTCGGGGCGCAGCGAGCGCAGCACCGAGGTGTTGCCGACCAGCGAGGCCACCTCCTGCCCCGTCGCCTTCACCATCCGGCGCACCACCGGGTACGCCTCCGGGTGGACGCTGGAGGCGTCCAGCGGGTCGTCGCCGCGGATCCGCAGGAAGCCCGCGCACTGCTCGTACGCCTTGGGCCCGAGCCGCGCCACCTTCTTCAGCTCCGCGCGCGAACGGAACGGACCGTTCTCGTCACGGTGGCGGACGATGTTGTCCGCGAGCGAGGAGGAGATGCCCGAGACCCGGGCGAGCAGCGGGGTGGAAGCCGTGTTGACGTCCACACCGACGCCGTTCACGCAGTCCTCGACCACCGCGTCCAGCGAACGGGACAGCTTCACCTCGGACAGGTCGTGCTGGTACTGGCCGACGCCGATCGACCGGGGGTCGATCTTCACCAGCTCGGCCAGCGGGTCCTGCAGCCGCCGCGCGATGGAGACCGCGCCGCGCAGCGACACGTCCATCTCGGGCAGCTCCTGCGAGGCGAAGGCGGAGGCCGAGTACACCGAGGCGCCCGCCTCCGAGACCATCACCTTGGTCAGGTTCAGCTCCGGGTGCCGGGCGATCAGGTCGCCGGCGAGCTTGTCGGTCTCCCGGGACGCCGTGCCGTTGCCGATGGCGATCAGCTCGACGGCGTGCTGCTTCGCCAGCCGGGCCAGCTTGGCGATCGCCTCGTCCCACCGGTTGGCGGGCACGTGCGGGTGGACCACGTCGGTCGCGACGACCTTGCCCGTGGAGTCCACCACCGCCACCTTGACGCCGGTGCGGAACCCCGGGTCCAGGCCGAGCGTGGCGCGGGTGCCGGCCGGCGCGGCCAGCAGCAGGTCGCGCAGGTTGGCGGCGAACACCCGCACCGCCTCGTCCTCGGCGCCGGTGCGCAGCCGCAGCCGCAGGTCGATGCCCAGGTGCACCAGGATCCGGGTCCGCCAGGCCCAGCGCACGGTGTCCTTCAGCCACTTGTCGCCCGGACGGCCGCGGTCGGCGACGCCGAAGCGGTGGGCGACGATCCCCTCGAAGGACGAAGGGCCCTCCACCGGCTCCTCGGGCTCCAGGACGAGGTCGAGGACCTCCTCCTTCTCGCCGCGCAGCAGCGCCAGCACCCGGTGCGAGGGCAGCTCGGCGAACGGCTCGGCGAAGTCGAAGTAGTCGGAGAACTTCGCGCCGGCCTCCTCCTTGCCGTCCCGCACCTTCGAGACCAGCCGGCCCCGCGTCCACATCCGCTCGCGCAGCTCGCCGATCAGGTCGGCGTCCTCGGAGAACCGCTCGGTGAGGATCGCCCGGGCGCCGTCCAGCGCGGCCTGCGGATCGGCGACGCCCTTGTCCGCGTCGACGAACGCGGCCGCGGCGGCGAGCGGCTCCACCGACGGGTCGGTGAGCAGTCCCTCGGCCAGCGGCTCCAGCCCGGCCTCGCGGGCGATCTGCGCCTTGGTCCGCCGCTTCGGCTTGAACGGCAGGTAGATGTCCTCCAGGCGGGCCTTGGTCTCGGCCTCCCGGATGCGGGCCTCCAGCTCCTCGGTGAGCTTGCCCTGCTCGCGCACCGACTCAAGCACGGCGGTGCGGCGCTCCTCCAGCTCCCGCAGGTACCGCAGCCGCTCCTCCAGGGTGCGCAGCTGGGCGTCGTCCAGCCCGTCGGTCGCCTCCTTGCGGTAACGGGCGACGAACGGCACCGTCGACCCGCCGTCCAGGAGATCCACCGCGGCCTGGACCTGCCGCTCCCGTACGCCGAGTTCCTCGGCGATCCTGCCTTCGATGGACGCTGCCAGGGGTGTCGTCACGATCCCGTACCGCCTTCTGAAGCCTCGAGGTTGCGCGGCAATTCTGGCAGGTCGCGCGGACGACGGCGGTCAGGGCATGCGGGCGACGGAGGTCAGGGCGTACGCGGACGCGCGAAGGCCCGGCCGCGGGGGCCGGGCCTTCGCGCGTTTCTCGCGCTCACGACGCACGCACAGGAGCGCTCATGGCACGCTCACGACGGGACGCGCGCTCAGGCGC